>JBJHBX010000058.1:0-11597 GCA_050485725.1 Gemmatimonadales bacterium
GACCTGCATGGCGCCCGAGTTCCCGCCCCCGGCCATTACCGACTACCACCCGCGGTCGACCCTCGTCACCACCGAGACGCTGGTGCCCCGGGCCCGCTTCCCGGTGGTGGACGTGCACGGGCACGCACGCGGGCTTCCGAATCCCGGCACGATCGAGTCGATGGTCGAGGCGCTCGACGAGATCGGCGTGGAGGTGTACATCGCCGCCGACAACCTGCGTGGAGAGGCCCTGACCCGGACCCTGGCCGCCATCGCCCAGAGCGACCACGCGCATCGGTTCCGGGTCATGACCGGGATCAACTTCCAGGAGGTCGGGGGTGACGGCTGGGCCGGGCGGGCGGTGGCCGAACTCGAGGCTGCGGCGGAGGCGGGGGCAGTGGGAATCGGCGAGGTATCGAAGGCCTTCGGAACGACGATCAGGAAGGCCGACGGAACGCGGCTCGCCATCGACGACCCGGTCCTGGACCCGGTCTGGGAGGCGGCGGCCCGCCTCGGGCTTCCGGTCATGATCCACACCGCCGAGCCCCCGGCCTTCTACGAGCCCCTCGACATGGAGAACGAGCGCTGGCTCGAGCTGGCCCTCTTTCCCGACCGACGGAACCACGGGCCTGACTTCATCGACTTCGAGACGCTGATGGCGGAGCGCGACGCGCTCTTCCGGCGCCACCCGAACACGGTCTTCATCGCCGCGCACCTGGGGTGGCACGGAAACGACCTGGCCCGGGCCGGAGCCCTTCTCGACGAGATGCCGAACGTGCACTACGAGGTGGGCGCCATTCTCTACGAGCTCGGCCGGCAGCCGCGGGCGGCCCGCGAGTTCATGATCCGCTACCAGGACCGGGTCCTTTTCGGGAAGGATTCCTTCCAACCGGTGGAGTACCCCTACTTCTGGCGGGTCTTCGAGACCGCCGACGAGTACTTCGACTACTACCGGGACTATCACGCCTTCTGGAAGCTCTACGGGCTGGACCTCCCCGACGAGGTGCTCCGGAAGCTCTACCACGAGAACGCGCTTCGCCTGTACCGGGGACTGCCAGCGGAGGGCTTCCGGCAGGAGTGATCCCGGGGCGGCGGCGTGAGTCGGGGCCGAAGGATCGAGGGGCGCCGGCGACGGCGTGAGTCGGGGCCGAAGGATCGAGGGGCGCGGGCGACGACGGCGCGGGGCGCGCACGCCACCGCGGGACGTGGGCGGCAACAGGGGCCGCGCCCGCGGCGCGGGGTGTCGGCCGCACCGACCGCGGGCGGCGGCGGACCCTTCAGCCCCCCGCCAGGCGCCTCGCTTCCCGCCTGAGTTCCTCGAGCACGACGGGGTTCACCGTGTTCGCGGGGTCTCGCACGAGGATGCCCTCCCGGGTCCGGATCGCGGCGAGGAGCGCGGTGTGTGCTCCGCTGCGGTCGCCCGCCGTCTCGAGGACCGAGGCCAGCGCGCGCTCCATGATCGCCAGGTCCACGGCCGCCTGCCGGTTCTCCGGGTCCCGGTCGCGCAGGTCACGGAAGCGCTCCACGGCGACCCGGCAGTCCGCCACGCCTTCGTCCGGGCGGCCGAGCTCCGCGCGGACCTCGCAGAGGAGCTGGTACCCGATGGCCACGTCCCTCAGGGCGTTCAGGTTGCTGGGGTCCTCGGCCGCCAGCCCGCGACGGACCTCGAGCGAGCTCTCGAAGGCATCCAGGGCCCGTTCCGGCTCTCCCATGAACCGGTGCATGGCACCGAGCCGCTCGCCGAGAAGGCCGCGGAACCTTCGCACGGACCAGGCCTCGCTCGTGGCCAGTGGCGGCGCTGCGAGCACGGCGACGGCGTTCTCGTAGTGCGCGACGGCGCCGGCGGGATCGCCCAGGTTCGGGAACACGGGGTGTCCGGTCAGGTCTCCGAGCTTGTTGTGGGCGATCACCACCTCGAGATGCGCGGTCTCATCGGCAGAGCCCACGTGCGCCAGGCGGTCGACGTACCGGTCGAGTGAAGCCGAGAGCACTTCGACGCCCCCCTCCACATCGCCCTCCCAGGCCAGGAGATCGCCCTTGCGGCGGAGAAGCTCACCCGAAACGGCGAGCACGGCCACGTCGTCGGGGCGGACCGCGCGCAGGGGCTCGGTGATCTCGAGCCCCCGCTCGACCGCCGCCCGGGCTCCCGCCCGATCGCCGAGGTTCGCGCCGGTGGGGTTCCCGAGCACCGTGGCGAGCCGCAGGTATCCCCGGGCCACGTCGAGCGAGAGGCCCGCGTCCCCCGGGGCCTCTGCCGCCAGACGGGCCAGGTGCTCGAAGGCGCGGTCGACGACGAGCCCCCTCGCCGCGGTCGCCCCCGGCAGCTGGGCGATGGCATCGTGGACATCGAAGAGAAGGGTGGTGGTCAGGGTCCGGAGTTCCTCCGCGCGGGCCTCGGCACGGGCACGCTCCCGTTCGGCCACCCCGGCCTGCCAGGCGGCCGTCCCTCCCCCCGCCACGAGCGCCGCGAGCACGGCCACCCCCGCCGCCACGCCCACCCGGTTCCGCAGCATGAACTTGCGCACCCGATACCCCCTCGTGTCGGGCTGCGCGAGCACCGGGTAACCCTCCTCGTAGCGCCGCAGGTCATCAGCGAGCTCCGATGCCGAGGCGTAGCGCCGCTCCGGTTCGGGACGGATCGCCATCAGGACGATCTGGTCCATCTCGGCGCCCAGCTCCGAGGGAAGGACCGCACCCGGCGCGGGGGCGCCCCGCCCCTTCGCGCCCGAGGCGGAGACCACCTCGCTGGGCGGCACCGCGCGGCTCTCGCGGATCTCTCGGGCCACCTCCGCCACCGATGCATCCCGCTCCCCGAAGGGCCGTCGGCCCGTCAGCATCTCGTAGAGAATCACGCCGAGGGCATAGACGTCGGTGGCGGTCGTGAGGGGGGCCCCGGCAAGCTGCTCGGGGCTCGCGTAGGCGGGGGTCAGCGGCCGTCCCAGCCCGAGCCGCGTCAGCTCGGGCTCTTCCGACGGGTCCGGGTCGAGAATCCGGGCCACGCCGAAGTCCAGGAGCTTCACGGTGCCCTCGGGTGTGACGAGCAGGTTCGAGGGCTTGAGATCGCGGTGCAGCACGAGGCTCCGGTGCGCGAAGTGCACGGCGGCGCACGCTTCCCGCATCAGCCGGAGCCGATCGTCGAGGTCCAGGGCGCCGACCCGGCAGAACTCGGTGATGGGGCGCCCGTCCACGTACTCCATGGCGAACCAGGGCCGCCCGTCGTCGGTGACCCCGGCATCCAGGAGCTGCGCGATGTTGGGATGCTCCAGGCGGGCCAGGATCTGCCGCTCGCGGTCGAACCTCCGGAGCACCGCCTCGGTGTCCATGCCGAGCTTGACGAACTTCACCGCGACGCGCCGGGTGTAGAGATCGTCGGCACGCTCCGCCTCCCAGACGACGCCCATCCCCCCGCTTCCGACCTCGCGGAGCAGGCGGTAGGGCCCCACCGGCTCCCCGGCACGGGGGGCGGCGCCCCCACCCCGGCGCCCCGCCAGCTCCGAGGACGCCTCGGTGGGGAGCGCGGCCGGGGTCTCGAGGAAGTCGTCGTCTCCGTGGGCGCGGAGCAGCCCGATCACCTCTGCCTCGAGCTCCGCATCGCCTGCGGCCTCGGATCGGAGCCATTCGGTCCGCTCGGCCTCGGGCCGGGCCAGGGCCTCGTCGAAGAGGGCCCGGGCTCGCTGCCAGCGCTGGCGCTCGTTCACACGCCTCCCTCTTCCATAGCGGCGTGTCCGAGTTCCCGCCTGAGCCACGTGCGCGCGTCGCGCCAGTCCCGCTTCACGGTGGCAGGCGAGAGGCCCATCAGCTCGGCGACCTCGGTCACGTCGAGCCCCGCGAAGTAGCGAAGCTCGACGACCCGCACGGCGCGTGGATCGAGTTCCCCGAGGCGGGCGAGGGCCTGGTCCAGGGCCAGGATGTCCACGACCGCGGCGTTCCCCGCCTCCGACGGCGCATCGCCACCCGGACGCACCCCGTCGAACAGGGTCACCTTCCGGCCTCCAGCCCGCTTGGCCGCCCGGCTCCTTCGCGCATGGTCCACCAGCACCCGGCGCATGGCCTGCGCGGCGATCCCCATGAAGTGGGCCCGGTTGCGCCACGCCACGTCCCGCTGGTCCACGAGGCGGAGGTAGGCTTCGTGCACGAGGGCGGTCGGCTGGAGCGTGTGATCGGCCCGCTCCCGCCTCATGTAGCCGCGCGCCAGGACCCTGAGCTCGTCGTACAGGAGCGGGAGAAGGCGTTCGCCGGCATCGGCGTGGCCTTCGCCAAGCTCCCTCAGGAGGAGCGTCACCTGCTCGCTCGAAGCTGGCGTCATGGGTGGCCGGAGATGCAACACGCCGGAGATGCAACACGGAAGGAGCCCCGCATCCGGAAGGTCGAAGCCGGAATCCGCGGAAGCCCGTGAACGGCGGCCGAAACCGGCAAGGTGCGTTCCAGTCGGGGTCGGGGCAACGCGATCGACGTCGGAACGGCCCTCCGGAGCCTGTCACGACGGGCGACGCGTACGCGAAACCCTTTCCCGGGGCGCGGGACATTCCTTCCCGCTTTCGCGGCGCGGCAGTCCGGAAAAGCGCGAAATCACGCCATTTGCATGTCGGCACGGATCTCGCGCCCCCCTCTCCCCGTCTCCGCGATGCGCCCCGGCCCCGATCGTGAACCCCCCTCCATTGGAGGATCCATGACGAAGCCGAACCGCGCCGCCCGAATGTCGACGGCGGTCCTGATGTTCGCCACCGCCGGCCTCGTGGTCGCCGGATGCGATGATGCCGTGACCGACCCCGCCCTCGACCCACCCGACGAGAACGGCGAAACGACGCTCTCCGTGTACCTGACCGACGCCCCCGGCGACGTGGCCGATGTCTGGATCGAAGTCGATGACGTGGTGCTGGTGGGCGGTCCCGATGGACCCGTGTCCCTCCTGCCCGGGCCGATGGGCCCCATCAGCCTCCTGGACCTCGAGAACGAGACGATGCTCCTCGTGGGCGACGTGGAGGTCGAGCCGGGGAGCTACAGCCAGCTGCGCTTCGTGCTCGCAGGCGCCGTGCTCGAGACCGTCGACGGTCGCGTGTACACCCAGGGCGGCATGCCCCATCCCGACGGCCTCGAGGCCACCGGCACGCTGCACTGCCCGAGCTGCGCCCAGTCCGGGCTCAAGGTCCAGTTCTCTTCCGGGATCGTGATCGACGAGGGCCGAAACGGCGTCCTTCTGGACTTCGACGTGGCCCAGAGCTTCGGTCGACAGGCCGGCCAGTCCGGCATGTGGGTCATGCGGCCCCTCATCAAGGGCGTGGCGGCCCACCCCGACGACCTCGACGATGGCCCGCCCGGGTCGCTGATCCAGGGAACCGTGGTGCTCGCCACGGACCCCGAGACCGGCACGCCGCTCGTGGCCCTGCCCGTGTGCGGTGAGGGCGAGGGCGCGGTTCAGCGGACCCTCGCCGATTTCGTGCCCCGCGCCACGACCGTGAACCTGGTCGACGACGAAATGGAGCCGATCCGCTACGTCGGCGCCACCAGCGACGACGGCGCCTTCTCGATCCCGGTGCTCGAGGCGGACGACTACGCCATGGACCACTGGACCGAGATCGTGCTCGACGGCTGGATCCTGGCGTGGGAGGCCGAGGTTTCGCCCGCCGTGGTGTCGGTGCCCGACGGCGCGGTGGTCGAAGGCGTGAGCTACACGATCACCGGGGCGAGCTGCACCGCCACCGAATGATCGTGGCGCGGAGGGGGCGTCGCGGCGGGACTCACCCCGCCCGATGCACCCCGGCCACCGCCCGCCCCGAGGGGTCCGCGGCGGCGGCAAAGGCCGCATCCCAGGCGAGCGCCGCAGGCGTCGAGCAGGCGATCGACGGCCCCCCGGGCACCGTCTTCGCGGCGGCATCTCCGGGAAAATGCGCCTCGAAGATCGACCGGTAGAGCCAGGCCTCGGACGTCGTGGGCGGGTTGACGGGAAAGCGCTCGGCTGCGCCTTCGAGGGCGCCGGCCGGCACGACCCTGCCGGCGTGGGCCTTCAGCCCGTCGATCCAGCCGTAGCCGACCCCGTCCGAGAACTGCTCCTTCTGCCGCCAGAGGATCTCCGGGGGAAGCACCCCCTCGAAGGCCCGACGCAGGAGCGCCTTCTCGACGCGGACGGGCCGACCCGTGGCAGGGTCCACCGCGTGGGCCGGTGAGCCTTCGGGGGCCGGCGCAGGCATGCGGTGCACCGCGTCGATGGACATGGCCAGCTCCAGGAACTCGAGGTCCAGGAAGGGGACCCGCGCCTCGACCCCCCAGGCCGCCATCGACTTGTTGGCCCTGAGGCAGTCGTAGAGGTGGAGCGCCTCGACCTTTCGCACCGATTCGTCGTGGAAGGCCTCGGGGCTCGGGGCCCGGTGAAAGTAGAGATAGCCCCCGAAGACCTCGTCCGCGCCCTCGCCCGAGAGCACCATCTTGACCCCCATGGCCCGGATCCGTCGGGCCAGCAGGAACATGGGGGTCGAGGCCCGGATCGTCGTGACGTCGTAGGTCTCGATGTGGCGGATCACGTCGGGAAGGGCGTCGAGCCCCTCCTCGAAGGTGTAGGTGAAGCCGTGATGCGCGGTGCCCAGGTGCGATGCGACCCGCTCCGCCGCCTCGAGGTCCGGGGACCCCTCGAGCCCGATGGCGAAGGAGTGGAGCCGGGGCCACCAGGCCTCGGTCCGGTCGTCATCCTCGACCCGTCGCCGGGCGAAGCGCGCGGCGCAGGCCGCGACGATGGACGAATCCAGACCGCCCGACAGGAGGACGCCGTAGGGGACGTCGCTCATGAGCTGCCGGTGGACCGCCTCCTCGAGCCCGCGACGGAGCTCCTCGGGCGTCACCGCGCGCCCCACCGTGACGGCCCGGTCGCGCCATGGCCGTGGGGCGAAGGGGTGAAGCTCGCCCGTGGCGCTGTCGAAGACGTGTCCCGGGGGGAAGGGCTCGGGTGCCTCGCACCGATCCACGATCGCCTTCAGCTCCGAGGCCACCCAGCAGCGTCCCTCGGCGTCGCGCCCCCAGTAGAGCGGGATCACCCCGACCGGGTCCCGGGCCACGACCCAGCGCCCGGTGCCCGGCTCGAGAAGGGCGAAGGCGTAGATGCCGTTCAGCCGCCGGAGCCCCTCCGCTCCGTGGGCCCGCCAGAGCGGGAGGATCACCTCGCAGTCGGAGCCCGTCAGGTAGTCCCACCCGGGCGCGCCACCCGCTTCGGCGTCGAGGGCCGCCCGGAGCTCCCGGTGGTTGTAGATCTCGCCGTTCACCGCCAGCGCCATCGAGCCGTCGGCGGCCACGATCGGCTGCGCCCCGCCCGCTGGATCCACGATGGCGAGTCGCTCGTGCACGAGGAGCCCCCCCGTCCCCACGTGCACCCCGCTCCAGTCGGGTCCCCGGTGACGCTGGCGCGCCGAGCAGGCCAGCGCCTGCGGCCGGAGGGTGGCCGGATCGTCGCCGGGAGCGAGGTCGAAGATGCCGAGAATGGAGCACATGGGTCGGTTCCGTCGATTGGAAGAGGGCCGGGAGCCGGTCCCGCCCCCGGGTACGAAAAAGGCCCGCCTGGGGAGGCGAGCCGCGGGGATCGGGTGGGGTCCTGATCGTGCGTACGCGTCGCCTACCGCCCGGGGCCTCCGTGGCGATTGGGATTCCGGTTCATCCGGACGTTCGGCGTGCGCGCTTGCGTGCTGATCATGCCGAATGTTCGCCGGGAGCGGCGGCCCGGGCAAGGGGCTCGGGCGGCGTGGGCGGATCAGGCGGCGTGGTCGGCGTGGGCGTCTGCGCGGCGTGCACGGCGCTTCGCCCGCCCCGCGCCCCCGTCACCCCTCCTCGACCCTCCTGCGCGTGAACTTGATGAAGTCCGTCGACGGCGGGACATGCCCGAAGCGCCGGAGCAGGGTGGCGAGCTGCCCGCGGTGGTACGAGGCGTGGTTCACCACGTGGACCAGCATGTGGTCGATCCGGGAGATGTGGGGGTTTCCGGCACGGTCACCGTACCGGATCTCGCGCGCCAGCTCCCCCGGCTCGAGCCCGGCGACGAAGGCGTCCTGGCGCGCCTCGACCTCTTCGAGCGCATCGCGGAGCGCACCCATGTCGAGCGCCTCCCACCCCTCGGGGATCTTCGGCTCGAGCCCCTCCCAGCGCTGGATCCAGATGAGCTCCGCACCGACCATGTGCGCGAAGGTGGCCCGGATCGAGGGGAAGCTGCTCGCCGACTCCCGGTCCACTTCGCCCGGGGGCAGGGCGAGCATCACGTCCAGGAAGGCCCGGTGCGCCCACCGGTTGAAGGCGAGGAGTTCGCGGACGTCGTCGAGGGTGCGCATCGGTTCCTCCGGAGGTCTCGGCCCGGTATGGTGCTTCGGTGTCGCTTTTCCGGTCGAGGGACCGACCGGGGCACACTATCTTGCACCCCATGGATACGACCCGCCACCGCCTCCCCCACCCCGACGAGATGCTCCGCGCCTTCATGGCCCGGGACACCCGCTACGACGGCATCTTCCTGGTCGGGGTCACGACCACCGGGATCTTCTGCCGGCCCTCCTGCCCCGCCCGGAAGCCGGCCCCCGGGAACGTACGCTTCTTCGCAACGGCCGAGGCCGCCGCGGACGCGGGCTTCCGCGCCTGCTTCCGCTGCCGTCCCACCGCCCTTCCCGGCGCCACGCCCCCCTGGCTCGATGCGCTCAGGGCCGAGCTCGACTCCGACCCGGCGCTTCGCCTCCGCGACCGCGACCTCCGTGACCGGGGCCTCGACCCCGCCACCGTCCGCCGCGCCTTTCGCCGGCACCACGGCATGACCTTCCACGCCTGGCAGCGAGGCCGGCGCCTCGGCGCCGCCCTCGGCGACCTCCGCAGCGGTGCGCCCATTGCCGACACCGCCTTCGGGAGCGGCTACGACTCGCTTTCGGGCTTCACCGAGGCGCTCCGCAAGCTCACCGGAGGGCCCCCTTCCGTGAGCCGTGGCCGAGCGCTCGTGGAGCTGGGCCGGATCGCGACCCCTCTCGGGCCCATGCTCTCCGGGGTCACGTCGGACGCCCTGTGCCTGCTCGAGTTCGCGGACCGGCGGGCGCTCCCGACCCAGCTTCGCACCCTGGGCGAGCGGCTCGGCTGCACCTTCGTGCCCGAGGGCTCGGCCAACGCCGTGTCCCGGGCGATCCGCGGGGAACTCGAAGCCTGGTTCGGAGGACGGCTCGAACGCTTCGAGACACCGGTGCTCCTGGCCGGGACGGAATTCCAGGAGGCCGCCTGGACCGCGCTCCTCCGCATTCCCCGCGGTGAAACGCGCAGCTACGCCCAGCAGGCTGCGGCCATCGGCCGGCCGGAGGCCGTGCGCGCGGTGGCCAGGGCGAATGGCGCGAACCGGATCGCGATCGTCGTGCCCTGTCACCGGGTCGTGGGCTCCGACGGGCGCCTGCGCGGCTACGGTGGCGGGCTCGCCCGGAAGCGCGCCCTTCTCGAGCTCGAGGGCGTGGTGCGCTGACCCCGGTGCAAGGTGGATCCCGACGCACCGGCCCGCTTCCCTTCTCCGATTGCCCGGGGTTCAGCCCACCGCCCGAGGAGGCACGAGAAACACCGGAACCGGCGAATCCCGGACCACGCGGGTCGCCACGCTCCCCAGGAGAAGGCGCGCCACCCCGCCCCGCCCCTGGGTCCCCATGACCACGACCCCGGCGTGGTTTCGCTCCCTGAGGCGCAGCAGCCCCGGAGCGACCTCGTCGTCGCGGGAGGTCGTGACTTCGACCGCGAGTCCCTCGGCGCGGAAGGGTTCCGCGGCGCGCTCCAGGTACTCCCGCATCTCCTCCTCGCGGTCCATGCGCATGCGCTCGGTTTCGGCCGACAGGTCCAGGTAGGGCACGGCCACGGAGTGCGGGCGCGGCACCACGGCGGCCAGCACGAGCGACCCCTCCCATGCCCGGGCGAGCCTCGCCGCTTCCGAGAGCGCTTCCTCGGCGGTCTCCGAGCCGTCCATGGCCACGAGGATCCGCTTCGGGTCGAGCTCCGGCTCGTCGGTGGTCAGGAGGAGCACCGGGCAGGGCGCCTCGCGCATGACCCGGTCCGCCACGCTCCCGACCCAGGCGCGTGCCAGCGCGCCCCGGCCGCGCGACGTCATCACGATCAGCTCGGCGGTCTCCTCTTCCGCCACCCGGAGCAGCGCGGGCGCGGGCCGGCCCGTGGGCGCGTGAATGCGAACCTCCACGCCGGGTGCGAGGGCCTCGGCCCGGGTCTTCGCCTCGGCCAGGTACCTGCGGGCCCGGGCGCCCTCCTCGGCGAACCAGCCGGGCGTCTCCTCGCGCGCCGGGTCGGCGGGCTGGAAGATCGGGTAGGGAGTCACCGCCGACACCAGGTGAAGGGTGCCCCCGACGCGGGCCGCGTGGCGCGCCGCAGGGAGCAGGGCCTTCTCGGCGAAGGCGGAGCCGTCGAGGGGTACGAGGAGGGTGCGGTGTGCGTCGGTCATGGCTGGCTCCCGGGTCGCGGAACGTAGGGGTTGTCTGCGGCCTCCTTCAGCACCCCCCAGGCGTCGAGCAGGTCCGGCAGGCGGAAGCGGGCGTTGGCGGGGCTTGTCGAGGGGAGGGCATGAACGGCCAGGCGCCCTGCCTGCTCCGAAGGGAGCGAGGGAAGGATCCACCGGGCGAAGGCGGCCTCGGCCTTCCGACCGTTCAGCGCCACCGTCGCGATGCGCGGATGCGCGCGAAGCAGCCCCGCCACGTCGTTCGGTTCCTCGGTCCGGTGATCGATGTCGGCGTCGAGGCTCCCCTTCCGTGCGGCGCGCCCGAGCACGTCCCAGAGCCCCACCCCGGCCTCGTTCAGCGCCGCGAGCCGCGCGGGGTACGGGGACTCGAGGGGCACGCCGAAGAGGGCCTCGGCCAGGGGCCAGAAGCGGTTCCGCGGATGCGCATAGTAAGCCTGCCGCGCCAGCGACTCGGCGCCGGGCAGGGACCCCAGCACGAGGATGCGGACGCGGGAGGTCACGGCCGGAGGGAAGCTCCGGTGGCGGGGGTCGTGCGGCGCCACCCTCACGCGGCTCCGGGGCGGGGGTCCGGATCCGGGATCCGTCCTTCATGCGCCAGCGCCGCGAGGGCCCGCACGACCTCGGGGTCCACGGCCTTCCCCTCGAGCTCGCGGAGGATCGCGAGGGCGCGCTCCATCGGCATCCCCTCCCGATAGGGGCGGTGCGCGGTGAGCGCCTCGTGGATGTCCGCCACGGCCAGGATCCGGTCACCCGTCGAGAGCTGCTCGCCATGGTAGCCCCACGGGTATCCGGTGCCATCGAGGCGCTCGTGGTGGACCGCCGCCATCCTGGCGATTCCCGCGAAGACCGTGACCTGGCCCACGATGGTCAGCGTCAGGACGGGGTGGCGCTCCACCTGGCTGCGTTCCCCGGGAGTCAGCGCGCCGTTCTTCTCGAGGATCAGGTTTGAAACCCCGAGCTTCCCGATGTCGTGGAGGAGACCGGCGCGGTAGAGGTTCCGCGCGCCCTCGCCACCGAGCCCCATCGCCTCGCCGAGCCCGCGGGCAATGGCCGCGACCCGGGTCGAGTGGGCCGCCGTGAAGGGAGTCTTCGCGTCGACCACCGTCGCAAAGGCCTCCGCCACCCGATCCACCCCGTCGGTGTCGACGCGGACGACCCGGTCCCGGGGCTC
>JBJHBX010000059.1:0-11481 GCA_050485725.1 Gemmatimonadales bacterium
GGTACCCCCGGGCATGCAGCGGCTCGAGGGGATCGGCCCCGAGGGCGCCGGAACAGTGGAGGACGGGGGTCCCCTGGGCGGGCTCGCCCCGCCCGGCGAGGATCGCGGCCATTTCGGGGAGAACGCGGTCCGGAACCGCGAGGATCACCGCCGTGGTGCCCGGGGGCGGTCGCTCGACACCGTAGCGGTAGGTGGCGAGTCCCGCGTCGAAGAGGGGGTGCCCGGGGGCTTCGGGCCGTCGTCCCCAGAACTCGAGGGATTCCACCTCGGCCGCGCGAGCAAGTGCCCCGCCAAGGGCCAGGCCCACCCTGCCCGGGCCGATCACGACGATCCGTTCCATGGCCGCGGTCAGTACTCCTCGACCTGGACGCCGGCGACCTGCCGCAGGCGCCCGAGGAGCGGTGCGGGAACCCTGGCCGAGACCTGGACCCGCGTCCCCTCGGTCCGCATCCCCAGCACCTCACCCTCGCGGTGGAGCGCCGCCAGCCACTCGCCGTCCTCGACGGGGAGCTCGACGTCGACCCGGGGATAGCGCGCCCGCACCCGTGCCCGAACGGCCTCGAGGAGGGATTCGAGCCCTCCCTCCTCGACCGCCGAGACGAAGACCGAGGGGGTAGGGTCGAAGGCGCGGATCCTGAGGCGGAGCGCCTCTTCCTCGTCATGGGTCAGGCGATCGACCTTGTTGAAGACGAGGATGCGCGGGACCTCGGTCAGGGCGAGCGCCTCCAGCACCTCGTCGACGACCCGCATCTGCTCCTCCCACTCCGGGTGAGCGGCGTCGACCACGTGGACGAGAAGGTCCGCCTCCCGGGCCTCCTCCAGCGTCGAGCGGAAGGAGGCCACGAGGTGGTGGGGAAGCTTGCGGATGAATCCCACCGTATCGGTCAGGAGCGCCTGGTATCCGTGGCCCACCTCGATCTGCCGCGTGGCGGAATCGAGGGTGGCGAAGAGCCGGTCCTCGACCAGCACGTCGGCCCCCGAGAGGGCACGAAGGATCGAGGACTTTCCGGCGTTCGTGTACCCCACGAGGGCGACCCGGTACTCGCCGACCCGCCGCTGGCGCCGCGTCTCGCGGGCCTGGGCCACCTTCTCGAGCTTCCTGCGAAGGTCCGCGATCCGCTGCCCGATCAGGCGGCGGTCCGTCTCGAGCTGCGTCTCGCCCGGCCCCCGCAGCCCGATCCCGCCCCGGATACGCGACAGGTGCGTCCACATCCGCTGGAGCCTCGGCAGCAGGTACTCGAGCTGCGCCAGCTCGACCTGCATCTTCGCTTCCCGGGTCCGGGCGCGCGAGGCGAAGATGTCCAGGATCAGCTCGGACCGGTCCATGACCCGGACGCCGAGTTCCCGCTCCAGGTTCTTCGCCTGGTCCGGCTTCAGGTCCTCGTCGAAGACGACCAGATCGGCCTCGCGCTCCGAAACCAGCTCCCGGAGTTCGGCGACCTTCCCCTTTCCGATGAAGGTGTGGGCGTTGGGCGCGTCGATCCGCTGCACCAGGACCCCCACGGTCTCACCCCCCGCGGTGTCAAGGAGCCGGTGAAGCTCGTCCATGTGCTCCTGCACCGCCTGCGCGGGCACCTCCTTGAGGGGAGCCCCCACGAGCACTGCGCGTTCCACGGGTGTGCGGTTGTCCAGGAGCTGCGTGGGAATGGTGGTTCTCCTCGGTTCGGGGGCGGGATCTCCCGCCGTGGGGTGACCGGCGGAAGGTCGATCACGCCGGTCTGGAAGGCGATGCACGGGGCATGCCGCGGCATCGCCCGGGATCAGGGGGTCAGCGCCCCCCTCGATCGGAAGGGAAGGTCTCGCTGGACCCCGGCGCCGCGGGCCCGGACCTCACCCTCGAGCCGGTACGGGACCTCTCCTCCCTGCATCCAGGCGCGCAGCGCGGTACCCAGCGCCGAGTAACGGAAGGGGATGCGGAGCGGAACGACCGTCAGGTCGCGCCGGGGGAGGCGAACGGTGTCCGCCGACACTCCCACCGCAAGGGTGTCCCAGCGCTCCGCCTGGCCCGGATCCGAGACTTCGAGCAGGTAGCGGAACTCTCGCACCTCGAGGTCGAAGCGGTTCGGGTTGTCCACCTCGAGAAGGACCTCGGCCGTCCCCCCGGTCAGCCCGAGTCCGATCACGCGCACGTCGGCGATCCTGACCTCGGGGGACCGGGCGAAGAGCGCGCACGAGGCGGCCGTCAGAGCCACGACCAGGAGCGCGGCGAGGGTGAGGGTGGCCCGCCCGGCGCGTGCGAGGCGGGGCGGTTCTTCCCGACGGGACGGACTTTCGGATTCGTTCATCCTTCCGTGTACCCCTCCTCGGCGGATCCGGTTGCCTCCGAGTCATCGCCTCGCGCCCCCGCCTCCCTGCGACGTGCGTCCCACCACGCGATCCGCTTCGCGATCTCCCGCTCGAAGCCGTAGGGGCCCGGTTCATACCAGGAAGCGTCCCGGAGCGATTCCGGGAGGAACGCCTGCGAAGATACACCCCCGGGCTCGTCCGGGTCGTAGCGATAGCCCCGGCCGTACCCCCATTCCCGCATCGGGGCCGTCGGCGCGTTGCGGACATGCAGCGGAACGGGGTCCGAGGCCGTCTCCTCGGCAGCGCGGACCACCCCCTTCCACGCGCGGTAGACGCGGTTCGACTTGGGGGCCGTGGCGAGGTACACGGTGGCCTGTGCCAGGGCCAGCTCCCCCTCCGGCGAACCGAGAAAGGCATAGGCATCCCTCGCAGCCATCGCATGCGTCAGGGCGTCCGGGTCGGCGAGCCCGATGTCCTCCACCGCCATGCGCACCAGCCTGCGAGCCAGGTAGAGCGGGTCCTCGCCCCCCCGGAGCATGCGCGAAAGCCAGTACAGCGCCGCGTCCGGATCGCTCCCCCGGACCGACTTGTGCAGCGCCGACACCAGGTTGTAGTGCTCCTCCCCGCCCTTGTCATACACCGCGAACCGGTGCTGGAGGGCCTCGGCCGCCCGGTCCGGCGTGATCCGTCCCCCGGGTCCGGCGAGACGGGCCGTCCCTTCCAATGCCCCGAGCGCACGTCTGGCATCGCCGTCGGCAGCCCGGGCGAGGAATGCGAGCGCCTCCGCATCCGCGGAGAGTTCCAGTTCGCCGAGCCCGCGGTCGGGGTCGGAGAGTGCGTCCTCCAGGAGACGCAGCAAGGCCTCCTCCCCGAGCGGCTCCAGGATGAAGACGGGGGCCCGTGACAGGAGCGGGCGGTTCACCTCGAACGACGGATTCTCGGTGGTGGCGCCGATGAGGACGATGGTCCCGTCCTCCACGTGGGGAAGGAAGGCGTCCTGCTGGGCGCGGTTGAACCGGTGGATCTCGTCGCAGAAAAGGATGGTGCCGCGCCCCGTGGCCTTCCGACGGACCCGGGCCTCCTCGAGGATCTCGCGGACCCGAGGCACTCCCTCGGTGACTGCCGAGAACGGAACGAAGGCCGCGTCCGCCCGATCGGCCAGGAGACGCGCGATCGTCGTCTTCCCGCTCCCGGGCGGCCCCCAGAGAATGCAGCTCTGGAGTCCTCCCCCCTCGAGCATTCGTCTGAGCGGCTTCCCTTCGCCAAGCAGGTGCGCCTGTCCCCGCACCTCGCCCAGCCCACGGGGGCGCATCCTTGCCGCAAGGGGAGCCCCGGGACCCGCGGGCGCATTCGCCTGTGTCCGGCTCTTCGCATCCGGAACGGCTTCATCACCACCGAAGAGGGACGGGTGCGACGGGCTCATGTCCCCTCCGACGCCGGGGTCCCGGCCAGGAGCTCCTCGGCCCTGCTCAGCAGCGCGACCGGCTCGTTCGGCAGCCTGTCGTCCAGCACCTCGTGCAGGAGGGCGTCGAGAACGCGCCCGAAGGAAGGGCCCGGGCGATGTCCGGCCCGGATCAGGTCTCGGCCCGAGATCGCGAGCTCCGCGGCAGCGAGCGGCAGGCCGGAATGGAGATCGCCGCGAACGGCGCGGATCCCGGCACTGACCGACGCCGGGAGGGATGCCTCGGAGGCCGGTGCACCGGGCCGCGCGACCGGCACTCCACTCCCTACGTCCACCCTCGCGCGGGCGGCGAGAATCGAGAGGGTCGGGGCGACGAGTTCCCGACCCAGGGCCACCATCCACCGCCGGCGCGCACCGGCGTCGGTGGCCAGGCCTCCGATGCCCGCCCCGGACCCGGTGATCCGCGCGACGGCCCCCGCCATGGCGCCGACCCGGTCGATGGTGCGATTGGATGACCGGAGGCGCGACAGGATCGTGACCGCACCCTCGGTGGAACCTGCCGCGGCCAGGAGCGCGGCCAGCCTTGGATCCCGGTCGCCGGCGGGGAGCTGGTCCACCGTCCGGAGTGCGGCGGCCCAGTACTTCCGCGCCTCCGGGGTATCCAGCTCCGGGTGGAGGAACCCGATGGCCCCCGACGCGGCGTAGAGGGAGAGGGCTGCGGAGGGCCATCCGCCGTCGGCCAGGACCTTCTCGAGCTCGTCGCGGATCCGCTCGGGAGAAAGGATCCCGAGCTTCGGCACTGCCGCGCAGGCGGCGCGCCAGGTGGCACCGTCGACCCGAAGTCCGAACCGTCCCGCGAAACGGAGGGCCCGCAGCACCCTCAGGTAGTCCTCCGCGAACCGCTCCGTCGGTTCTCCAACGGTCCGCAGGATCCGGCTCCGCAGGTCCGAAGTACCCCCGAACGGGTCGTGGAAACGCTCCTCGATCGGGTGCCAGGCCACGGCATTGATCGTGAAATCACGGCGGGCCAGGTCTTCCTCCAGCGTCTCCGCGAAGGCCACCACCGCGTGCCTTCCCGAGGTCTCGACGTCGCGACGGAAGGTCGTGACCTCGTACATGGTGCCGTCTCGGGCCAGGACGCCGATGGTTCCGTGGTCGATTCCCACCGGGACGGTCCTCCGGAAGATCCGTCTCACCTGGTGCGGGTGCGCACGGGTCGTCAGGTCCCAGTCCCCCGACGGACGTCCGGCAAGGGCGTCTCGAACGGCACCGCCCACGGCCCACGTCTCGAACCCCGCGTCCTCGAGGGTGCGGCAGATCCAGCGGACGGCCCCCGGGGCGTGAATCTCCATCGTCAGCCCACCGGAACGGCGCCGCCGTTCACGTTCAGGACCTCGGCGGTCACGTGCCGCGCGAGGGCCGAGCAGAGGAAGACGATGGGTCCGGCCACGTCGTCGGCGCTGGCGATGCGGCCCAGGGGGATCGTGGCCAGCACCCGGGCGCGTTCGTCGCCCTCCAGCACGCCCGCCACCATGTCGGTGTCGATCCAGCCCGGAGCCACGGCGTTCACGGTCACATCGCGCGGCGCGAGCTCCACGGCCAGCCCCTTCACGAGCGAAATGATCGCGCCCTTCGTCGCCGCATAGTCACCATGGAACGCTTCGCCCCGCTGCCCCGCGGTGGAGCTGACCAGCACGACGCGTCCGCCCGGCCCGATCCGGCGAGCGGCCTCGCGGGTCGCGAAGAAGAGGGAGTCCAGGTTGACGGACATCGTGCTCCGCCACTGCGCCGTCGTCATCTCGGCGAGGGCCACCGGCTCCGGGGGCCAGATGCCGTGGTTGCCGACGAACAGGTCGAGTCCGCCGAGCGCACCCACCACCTGGTCGAAGACGCGGGGCACCCGGTCCTCCTGCGCGAGGTCGGCCTGCACCCCGACGACGTCGATGCCTTCCGCGCCGAGCTCGGCGCGGAGGCTCTGCGCTTCCGCCTCGCGGGTGCGCCAGGTGAACGCAACGCTGGCGCCGCCTCGAGCGAGCATCCGCACCGTGGCCCGCCCCACCCCGCGCGACCCCCCGGTGACGAGGGCACGGCGCCCGGACAGCCCGAGATCGAGCCGGTCAGGCACGCGGTCCTCCCAGGGCCCGGAGGATCCGGGCGGCAAACCCGTCCATCCCGCGCACCGGGATGACCTCGAGGGGTGTCTCGCCCCTGGCAATGCGGGCCGGGTTCTCGACGGCAAGCAGATTCCAGGTATCCATTGCCTTCCTCGCCTCGAACCAGCCGCGAGCCTCGTCCAGGTAGAGCCGGAGATTCGGCCGTCCGTGGAAGTCCGTGGCCAGCGCATCCACCCAGCCCCGGGCCAGCAGCCGGTGGGCAAGGCGCATGGCCTCGTTGCCGTAGCGGCCGACCAGCGAGCCATGGTTCACCATCATCCAGGCACCCCGCTCCCGCCATTCGCCGACCCGCTCGATCCGGGCGTCGAGCCCCCGGTAGCGCTCCGGGTGGGCCAGGAGCGGCCGCACCCCCTGTCCCGACAGGCGCTCCATCGCCTGGACGCTCGAGGGGGGAACCTGCAGCGCCGCCCATTCCACGAGCACCACGTCGGTACCGGGGAACCGGAGGCGGGGTTCGCCGAGGTCCGGGTCAGGAACGTCGAGACGGAGCTCGCAGGCGAGCCCCAGTGCGAGCCCGGGATGATGCTCCGCTGCCGCGGTTCGCACCGGCTCGAAGGCCCGATGCACCGCGTCCAGGTCGGCGGCGAGCCCATCCGGATCGTGGGTCCTGGATCCATCGACGTGGGGCGTGGTGACGATTCGGATGACCCCCTTACTCGCCATTCGCGCGATCCCCTCCAGCGCGTGCTCGAGCGTCGGGGCGCCGTCGTCCACCCCGGGAACGAGGTGCGAATGGAGATCCGTGATCCCGGGGATCGCCGCGGAGCGCTCGTCCCCCTCCAGCTCGGCCCCTCCCGTCATGCCTCCCCCACGCCCCGCTCCCCCGGGGACGCGGGCTCCGCAAGGGCGGACACCGAAACCACGGCGGCGTTCAGCGCCTCGAGCGCTGCCAGGGGCTCCGGGTCCGCCGCCGCCTCCTCCACCGCCCAGGTCAGGAGCGCATCGGCGGCAAGGAGCGCCCACGCGGCCTCGCGGGCGTCGACGGGAAGCCGGAGCGATGCCTCGAGCGCCTGGACCCCGCCCCTCGCGAGTTCCTCCGAGGAGGCGTCAACGTCGACCTGCCCGTAGCGGGCAACCCAGTCCAGGAGCGCCGGGGGGGGAGGAGGCACGCGACGCGTGGTCAAGATGCCGCCCCCGCCCGGGCGGCGAGGATCTCGGGTCCCGCGGCGAGCGCCTCGTTCACCCTCGCGGCGTCCTCGACTCCGCCCTGTGCCATGTGGGGCCTGCCTCCGCCACGGCCACCGGCAAGGGCCGCGATCTCCCGCACCACCTCCCCGGCCCGGATTCCCTTCCCGACCAGGTCGTCGGTCACGAACACGAAGAGGGCGACCCGGCCGTCCGCGCCCTCGGCGGCAAGGGCGAGCACGCCGGAGGTGGCCTCCTCCCGGAAGGCGTCTCCCATCGCCCGGGCGTCGTCGGCGTCCCGGACGGGCACGCGAATGCCCCGGTACCGGATGACGCCGCCCCCGGACAGCGGGACCTCGGCCTCGGCCACCACTTCCTCCACGCGCCCTCCGCTTCGCCTCAGTTCATCGACGAGGCGTTCCAGCTCCTCACGCTCCTCCAGGAGCTGTTCGGTTCTCCGTTCGAGGTTCTCGGGCGACACCCGGAGCCTTGCCGCAAGCCCCTCGAGCCGGGCCTCGGCGCGGGCCATGATGCGGAAGGCGCCGGGGCCGGTCACGGCCTCGATGCGGCGCACGCCCGAAGCCACGCCCGATTCCTTCAGGACCCGGAAGAGGCCCGCCTCACCGGTGTGGCGCAGGTGGGTCCCTCCACAGAGCTCGAGGCTCACGCCCGGGATGTCCACGACACGAACCTCGTCTCCATACTTCTCGCCAAAGAGCGCCATGGCCCCCCGCTCGAGGGCCACGTCTCGCGCGACGATCTCCCAGGTCACCGGGTGGTCGGCCCAGATCGCCTCGTTCACGTGCCGCTCGACCTCGGCCAGCTCCGTCGACGTCAGCGGCCCAGGGTGGGAGAAGTCGAACCGAAGCCGGTCCGGGGCGACGAGCGACCCGCGCTGGCTCACGTGCTCCCCCAGCACCTCCCTGAGGGCCGCGTGCAGCAGGTGCGTGGCCGTGTGGTTCCGCTCCGTGTCGTGCCGGAGTTCCGGATCCACGCGCGCCTCGACCTCGGGCGTGCCGGCTGGAATTTCCCCCTCGAGCACCCCGACGAGGGCGTTCCTTCCCTCGACCTTCCGCACGCCGTCCACCTGGATGCGCCAGCCCTCGCCCTGGACGACGCCCAGGTCCGAGACCTGTCCCCCGGCCTCGGCGTAGAAGGGGTTTTCCTCGACGATGACCCCGACCCGGGGAGCTCCGCCCCCCGCCTCGCCCTCTTCGCTCAGCGGTCGGAGGGCGACGACCCGGGTCCGGACCTCGCGCCGGTCCCATCCCGTCCACCGCTGGGGCGCGCCTTCCACCCGCACCTCCCAGGACGCCAGGCGCTCCTCGCCCTCGTCCCCGATGCCGCTGGCCGCGCGATCGGCCCGGCTCCGGGCCCGCTGTTCCTCGAGCGCCGCCTCGAAGCCCTCCACGTCGACGACGTAGCCGCGCTCCCTGGCCATCAGTTCGGTCAGGTCCAGCGGAAAGCCGAAGGTGTCGTGGAGCCGGAAGGCCTCGTCACCCGAAATCACGCCCGCGGCATCCGGGTCCCCGGTCGCATCGGAGGCTCGTCGCGGCGCGATCTCGTCGAACCGGCTCATCCCCCCCTCGATCGTGGCGAGGAAGCGCTCCTCTTCCCGGCGGGT
This sequence comes from Gemmatimonadales bacterium, assembly GCA_050485725.1. GTDB lineage: Bacteria > Gemmatimonadota > Gemmatimonadetes > Longimicrobiales > Gaopeijiaceae > SKNW01. The sequence continues at coordinate 8,612 of JBJHBX010000059.1, forward strand.
GCTCTCGAGCAGGTGCGCGCGCCGGGCGGCGAGCTCGGGGTAGGCGGGGGCCATCGTCTCGACGGCGGCGTCCACCACGTGCACCAGCGTGGGCTCGCGCCGCCCCAGGAGCCATGCGTGCCGGACCCCGCGCCGGAGGATGCGCCGCAGCACGTAGCCGCGTCCCTCGTTCGAAGGGAAGACCCCGTCGCAGAGGAGGAAGGCCACCGCTCGGGCGTGGTCGGCGAGCACGCGGTAGCTGAGCCCCTCGGGGTTCGCGGCGCGATACGGTCGCCCCACCACCTCCGCCACTCGCTCCAGCAGGGGGAGGAAGAGATCGGTGTGATAGTTCGAATCGGTTTCCTGCAGCACGGCGGCGAGCCGCTCGAGCCCGGCCCCCGTGTCGATGGACGGAGCAGGAAGGGGGTGCAGCACCCCCTCGGCATCCCGGTCGTACTGCATGAAGACCAGGTTCCACAGCTCGATGAAGACCCCCTCCTCGCCCAGGGCCTCGAAGGTCGCCTGGTCCAGGGGGGAGCGCTCGCCCTCGGGTCGAAGGTCGTAGTGGAGCTCCGAGCAGGGGCCACAGGGGCCCGTGTCGGCCATCTGCCAGAAGTTGTCCCGGTCACCGAGCCGGAAGATGCGGGACTCGGGCACACCCACGTGCTCCCGCCAGAGGGCGTGCGCCTCGTCGTCGGTGTGATGAACCGTCACGTAGAGGCGCTCCGGATCGAGCCCCATCTCGTCCACGAGAAAGTCCCAGGCGTAGCGCACCGCGTCCTTCTTGAAGTAGTCGCCGAAGGAGAAGTTCCCCAGCATCTCGAAGAAGGTGTGGTGCCGTGCCGTCTCGCCGACCTGCTCGAGGTCGTTGTGCTTCCCACCGGCCCGCACGCACTTCTGCGCCGTCACGGCCCGCTTCGTCCCCGCGTCCTCCAGGCCCAGGAAGACCATCTTGAACTGCACCATCCCCGCGTTCGTGAAGAGCAGGGTGGGATCGTCCGCCGGAACCAGCGGCGAACTCGGACGCACCTCGTGCCCGCGTTCCTCGAAGAAGGAGAGGAAGCGGGCACGGATCTCGGAAGCCGTCATCTGCGGCATGGATTTCCCGGGCGGGGTCGAGGGTTCGGGGCCGGGACGGAGCCTGCTGACGGATCCCCGCGCACCGACGGGTGCGAGGCGCTCCAGGAGGCCCTGTCCCCGATTCCGGAACATAAACCCCGGAGCACCCGCCCCTCAACGACTCGCTGCCGACCCCCCGGCCGCTTCCGACCCCCGCGACGGTCAGTCGTCGTCCCCGTCGTCGCCTCCGCTCGGCATCGCGCCCGGGATCTCGAGGGCCACCCGCACCTTCAGGTCGATCTCGTCCATCACGTCGGCGTTCTCGAGAAGGAACTGCCGGGCGTTCTCCTTCCCCTGCCCGAGGCGCAGCTCACCATACGAGTACCAGGCGCCCGACTTGTCCACCACCCCGAGCTCCGAGCCCAGGTCGATAAGGAGGCTCGAGTGCGAGATCCCCTCGTTGTACATGATGTCGAACTCGGCCTGCTTGAAGGGCGGTGCCACCTTGTTCTTGACGACCTTGACCCGGGTCCGGTTCCCGACGATGTCCTGGCCGTCCTTGATGGCCCCGATCCGCCGGATGTCCATGCGGAGCGACGCGTAGAACTTGAGTGCGCGCCCCCCGGAGGTCGTCTCGGGGCTCCCGAACATGACCCCGACCTTCTCGCGGATCTGGTTCGTGAAGATCACCGAGGTGTAGGAACGGTTCACGGCTCCCGTCAGCTTCCGGAGCGCCTGGCTCATCAGGCGCGCCTGCAGCCCGACGTGGGAGTCGCCCATCTCCCCCTCGATCTCGGCGCGGGGAACGAGGGCCGCAACCGAGTCGATCACCACCACGTCGACGGCGTTCGAGCGAATCAGCACCTCGGCGATCTCGAGGGCCTGTTCGCCGGTGTCGGGCTGCGAGACGAGGAGGTTGTCGATGTCCACGCCCAGGCGCTTCGCGTACTGGATGTCGAGGGCGTGTTCGGCGTCGATGAAGGCGGCCACCCCCCCGCTCTTCTGCGCGTTCGCGATCACGTGCAGACAGAGGGTGGTCTTCCCGGACGACTCCGGTCCGTAGATTTCCGCGATCCTTCCCCGGGGAATCCCCCCCACGCCGATGGCGGCGTCGAGGTTCACGGCGCCGGTGGGGATCGCCTCGATCTGCACCCGGGCGCCGTCCACCCCCATCCGCATGATCGCGCCCTTCCCGTGGGCCCGTTCGATCTGGGTCAGCGCGTTCTGCAGGTCCTTCTTCTTCTGTTCCGTCGGTTCGGCCGATGCCATCGTCTGCTCCGTCTGCTCCAGGGGGCGCCGCGCCTGCCTCGCCCGCCCGGTCTGATGTGGGGGGATTCCCGGGTGCCGGCACCGAAGGTAGGGAACCCGAAGAGAATACGAAAGGGCCCGGCCGTCGAGGGCACGGGATGCTGCACCCCGACCCGCCCTTCGACCCACACCGGACCCCCCGCGGGGATCCGGGAACCCGTCCGCGTGTAAGCGCGTTTCGAAGGTACCGTGGCACCGGCGACCGCGGGAATGGGACCCGGGGACATCTTCCCCTCCGGACCGACCTTCGCGGGGCGACTCCTGATCCCGTTCCGACCACGCCCCTTCCATTCAAGGCGACGCAGCCATGCTCCCCCAGGCGCTCCAGCTCTCTCTCTCCCTCTCCCTTGCCCTGTGGGCTCCTGCCGAGCCGACTGGCGAGACGCTCGCGGGGACCCTCCCGGACCACGCCGCCTTCACCGAGCTTCTTGCCCAGGTGGTTCGGGTCCCCTGGGTCGACTACGCCGGGGTGGTCGAGCGTCGCGCCACCCTCGATCGGTACCTCGCCACCCTCGCCGCCACCG
>JBJHBX010000060.1:0-11351 GCA_050485725.1 Gemmatimonadales bacterium
CGGTCGAACTCCTCCAGGAGCTCGGCCTCGCGGATCTGCGTGCTGCGGGTCCCGTTCGGCATTTCCGTCTCGACGTCCCCCTCAGCGGCGTCGACATCACCGGCCGCGAGCTTCTTGGGGCCCTCGCCGGGGGGGAGAAGGCCCATCTCGCGCTTCAGCTCCAGGAGCCGCGCATCCATCCCCGCGTCGCCGGATTCGAGCTGCTTGAACTCGTCTTCGAGCGTGTCACCCCGGAGCGACTCGGAGACCTCCGCGGCCGCGAGGGTCCTGCGCTCCGACTCCTCGATCTTCTCGGCCATCCGGTTGAAGGCGTCGAAGGCCGACGAGTCGGAAAGCCCCGACATCGTCTCATGGATGCGCTTCTGGGCCTGGGCGCGCTTCTGCTTCGCGATCAGGAGGTTCCGCTTCCGCTTGGCTTCCTCGATCCGATCGTTCAGCTGCTTCAGCGACGCCTTGAGCTTCTCGGTCTCGACGGACTGGGCCTGCCAGGTCTGTTCCAGCGAGATGGCGCGGTCCGCGTGCTCCTGGTGCCGGAGGAGAGCCTGCTTCGCCAGGTCGTCCCGCCCTTCGCGGACCGCCAGCATCGCCCGCTTCTCCCAGTCACGGGTCTGCTTCTGCTCGTCGTCGAGCTGGGCGCGGAGCTTCCGCTCGTCGGCGATGGCCGCGGCCACCTCGCGCTTGGCGCGGGCAAGCTGATCCCGCATGTCCAGGATGATCTGGTTCAGCATCTTCTCCGGGTTTTCGGCCCGGGCGATGAGGTCGTTGATGTTCGACCGGAACAGCGTCGAGATCTTCTGGAAGATGCTCATGGGTCAGCCCTCCACGGGGGCCAGGGTCCGGATCCGCTCCATGTGGCTCGACGCGGCCATCTGCACGCTCTCGAGCGCCGCCTGGAGTTCCTGGAAGTCCAGCGTCTCCAGCAGGAAGGTATGGCTCAGTATGAGCTCGTTCTCCTCGATTCCGTAGGCGCCGTGCACGAGGTCCGTGGCATTCAGCTCGAGCAGGGTGCGGTAGAAGGAGGGGTCCACCGTGGCCGGAAGGTCCATGACCTTCATGCGCACGATGACGAGAGGTGGCGAGTGGTTGACCACGATGGGAAGGTTGTCGGTGCGGCTTCGCACCAGGTACATCCCCTCCGCCACCTCCTGGTAGTCCAGATCCATCCGGATCAGGAAGCTCTCGATGTCCTCCGTCGTCACCATCTCCCCCTCCAGGGTACCGGAATGAAGTCGGGGTCGCCGCCCCTCGGGCCTTCCCCTACGGTGCGGGAGCCGGAAGCGATTCGCCGCGAGCCCACAACTTATACGCCTGCCGCCGACGAAACCATCGCCTCGAGGTAACGCCCGGTAATCGAGGCCGGGTTCGCGGCCACCGATTCGGGGGTGCCCGCGGCCACGATCCGGCCGCCGCCCGATCCACCCTCGGGCCCAAGGTCGAGGACCCAGTCCGCGGTCTTGATCACTTCCAGGTTGTGCTCGATGACGACCACGGTGTTCCCGCGCTCGACGAGCTCGTGGAGCACGTGCAGCAGGACTCGCACGTCCTCGAAGTGGAGCCCCGTGGTCGGTTCGTCGAGAATGTAGAGGGTCCGGCCGGTGGCTCGCTTCGCGAGCTCGGTGGCGAGCTTGACCCGCTGGGCCTCGCCCCCCGAGAGCGTCGTGGCCGACTGGCCCAGCTGCAGGTACCCGAGCCCGACGTCGTCCAGCGTCTGGAGCTTCTCGCGGATGCGGGGCACCGGCTGGAAGAACCGGAGGGCCTCCTCGACGGTCATGCCGAGGACGTCCGCGATCGTCTTCCCCCGGTACTGGACATCGAGGGTCTCGCGGTTGTAGCGCTTCCCCCGGCAGACGTCGCAGGGCACGTAGACGTCGGGAAGGAAGTGCATCTCGATCTTCACGAGCCCGTCGCCCGAGCAGGACTCGCAGCGCCCACCCTTCACGTTGAACGAGAAGCGGCCCGGGGCATACCCGCGCATCTGCGACTCGGGGAGCTCCGCGAAGAGGGCGCGGATCGGGGTGAAGACCCCCGTGTAGGTGGCGGGGTTCGAACGGGGGGTTCGGCCGATGGGTGCCTGGTCCACCTCGATGACCTTGTCGACCCCTTCGAGCCCCTCGAGCCGGTCGAAGGGAAGCGGAAGGTCCTTCGCACGGTGGAAATGACGCGCCAGCGCGCGGTAGAGCGTCTCGTTCACGAGCGACGACTTTCCCGAGCCGGAGACCCCGGTCACCGCCACGAAGCAGCCGAGGGGTACCGCTGCGTCCACGCCCTGCAGGTTGTGACCCCGGGCCCCCCGGACGACGAGGGCCCGCTCCGGGTCTGCCGGACGCCGGGTGGCGGGCACCTCGATCCGCTTCTCGCCCCGCAGGTAGGCGCCCGTGAGCGACCGGGGGGCGGCCTCGATGGCGGATGGGGGCCCCTCGGCCACCACCTCGCCCCCGTGGACGCCGGCCCCCGGGCCCAGGTCCACGATCCAGTCGGCGGCGCGGATCGTGTCCTCGTCGTGCTCCACCACGAGCACGGTGTTGCCCAGGTCCCGGAGCGACTTGAGCGTCGCGAGAAGCCGGTCGTTGTCGCGCTGGTGAAGCCCCACCGAGGGCTCGTCGAGCACGTAGAGGACCCCGACGAGACGGCTCCCGATCTGCGTGGCAAGGCGGATCCGCTGCCCCTCGCCCCCGGAAAGGGTGTCGGCCGACCGACCCAGCGTCAGGTACCGGAGCCCCACGTCGTCGAGGAAGCGCAGCCGCTCGCGGACCTCCTTCAGGATCGGCCCGGCGATGCGCCCGAAGCTCCCCTCGCCCACCTCCACCCCGTCGAAGAAGGCCAGCGCATCGCCGATCGAAAGCGCCCCGATCTCGCCCAGCGAACGCCCCCCCACCGTGACGGACCTGGACTCCGGGCGGAGCCGGGTCCCCTCGCAGCTCGCGCACGGAAGCGCCGTCATGTACTCGGAGAGCTGCTCGCGCACCGCGTCGGAGGAGGTCTCGGCATAGCGCCGCTGCACCCCGGGCACGACGCCCTCCCAGGGCTCGGTGTAGGAGCGATCCTTCCCCCCCCGGCGGTAGGGGAAACGAATCTTCATCTTCCCCGACCCGAAGAGGATGGCCTCGCGGACCTCGTCGGGGAGGCTCCCCCAGGGGGCCCGTGGGTCGAACTCGTACGCCTCGGCCAGCGCGGGCACCACCGACTTCCCCAGGTGCCCGGTGGGCTCGCCCCAGGGCAGGATCACCCCCTCCAGGATCGAGATCGACGCGTCGCCCACCACCATGTCGGGGCTGACTTCGCGCCTGGTCCCCAGCCCGTCGCAGGCGGGGCAGGCACCGTAAGGCGAGTTGAAGGAGAACTGCCGGGGCTCGAGCTCGGGCAGGGACGTTCCGCAGTGGGCACAGGCGTACTGCTCCGAGAACAGATGCTGCACGACCTCCGCGCCCCCGTGCTGGAGCACCTCGAGCGTCCCCCCCGCGGCCCGGAGTGCGGTCTCGACCGAGTCCGCGAGGCGTGCCCGGTCGGCATCCCGGATCACGAGGCGGTCCACGACGACGGCGACGTCGTGATTCTCGTAGCGGTTCAGCTTCGGCGGGTCCGAGAGGTCGTAGCTCTCGCCATCGACCCGGACCCTCACGAAGCCGTCCTTCCGGGCCTTCTCGAAGAGCTCGCGGAACTCGCCCTTCCGGCCGCGCACGAGGGGCGCCAGCACCTCGATCCGGGTGCCGTCGGCAAGCCCCAGGAGCCGCTCCACGATCTCCGTGGCGCTCTGCCGAGCCACCGGCCGGGCACACTCCGGGCAATGCGGCGTGCCGACCCGGGCCCAGAGCAGGCGCAGGTAGTCGTGCACCTCGGTCACCGTTCCCACCGTGGACCGGGGGTTTCGCGAGATCGTCTTCTGCTCGATGGAGATCGCGGGCGAGAGCCCCTCGATGGCGTCCACGTCGGGCTTCTCCATCAGCCCCAGGAACTGTCTCGCATAGGCCGAGAGCGATTCCACGTAGCGCCGCTGGCCCTCGGCGTAGATCGTGTCGAAGGCCAGCGAGGACTTTCCGGAGCCCGAGATGCCCGTGAAGACCACGAGGCGCTCGCGGGGGAGCTCCACCGAGATGTCCTGGAGATTGTGCTCCCGTGCCCCCCGGACGACGAGGGTTTCCCGCCCCATCCGGTCAGCCCTGGAGGCGCCGGAGCGCCGCGATCCGGTCCTCGGTGGGCGGGTGCGTGCGGAAGAGCTTCGTGAAGCCTCCCATGGCGCCGCCGCGGAGCGGGTTCACGATGGCGAGCTGGGCGCCTGCCGGGTTCACCTCCATCGGAATGCGCTGCGCAGTCGACTCGAGGCGCTGGAGGGCGTTGGCCAGCCCGTCGGGTCCACCGGCGATCTCGGCCCCTGTGGCATCGGCCTGGAACTCGTTGGTCCTGGAGATGGCCATCTGGAGGATGATCGCGGCAATGGGCGCGAGCACCATGATCAGGATCGCGACGACGGGGTTCCGGTTCTCCCCGCCACCGAAGAAGAAGCCCCAGCGCGCGACCATCGCGATGGCACCCGCCATGACCGCGGCGATCGTCGAAACGAGCATGTGCCGGTGCTGGATGTGGGCCAGCTCGTGGGCGATCACCCCTTCCAGCTCCCTGCGATCCATGAGCTGCAGCAGCCCGGTGGTCACGCAGACCACGGCGTGCCGGTGGCTTCGACCCGTGGCGAAGGCGTTCGGCTGCTGCTGGGGCGCGATGGCGACGATGGGCATCGGGAGGCCGGCCCGCTGCCGGAGTTCGTCGACCATGTCGAAGAGCTGCGGGGCGTCCTCGCGGCGGACGACCTTCGCCTTGTACATGCGAAGGACGATTCGGTCGCTGAACCAGTACATACCGACATTCAGCAGGGCGGCACCGATGAAGAAGCCGAAGGCCAGCGACTCCCCCCCGATGGCACCACCGAGGAGCACCAGGAAGACGGTCATGGCCGCCATCAGCACGAAGACCTTGAACTGACTCATTTCTCGCATCCGGAAAACGGGAACGATCGAAACGCGGCCGCCGGCAGGGGGTGCGCGGCGGAGGGCAGGGTCGGCATCGAGGTCGAACTTCCGACGGGAGAAAGGTACACCCGGATCCCGCAGGGGTTCAGCCCGGCGTCCTGCCCGGGCACACTCAGTAGCCCCACTCGCGGAAGAGCTCGAGCCCGAGGATCCGGTTCACCTGCAGTCCGAGCTCCCCGAAGGTGTAGACGCCTTCCCGGCCGAAGCGGTCCTCGATGTAGGCGTTGAAGGTCCACAGGTCGGTGAAGCGCCATTCGAGGCGGGCACCGGGAATCTGGGCCTGCGACCCTCCGATGCCCCGGAGCGGACGGAGCACCAGGGCCAGGAAGACGTTGTCGGTCACGTACTGCCCGAGTTCGACCTGGGTGTCGACGAGCACCTCGCCGGTCAGCGCACCGAACCCCCCGGTCTGCTGCGCCTGGGTAATGCTGAAGAAATCGAGGCCGATCTGCTGGCCCAGTAGGGCCGAAAGCTGACCGGTGGCGGCCCCGATCCCGGCGCTGATCGCGGCGTCGCCGAGCATGCGGCTCTCGGCGGAAGCCAGCGCGTAGGAGGGGCGCCCGAAGATCAGGTAGCTGATCAGGTCCGACTCGGAAATGTTCACGCCCGAGTCCGACGAAAGGGAGATGCGGGGCTGGAGCAGCGTTCCCTCGAGCGATGCCACGATGTCGAGGGGTTCGCCCCCCTGCTGACGCAGCCGGTGGACCGCCTCGATCGAGAGGGCCGGATTGATGCCCGGCGTGCCGACGAAGTCGACGGTGCCGCTCCGCACCTGGAACTGGCGGCCGAAGGCGTTGTAGTTGCCCCGGATCGCAGCCACCGACCCCACCAGGAGGATCTCGCGGCCGGACCGGTCGAAGGTCACGATCAGGTCGCCGCCGATCTCCACGTTCAGTTCGCGGCTGCGGAGCCAGACGTCGCGGGGAATCGACAGATCGGCGTCGACCCGGAGGTTTTCGAGGAACGGGTTCTGCGCCGCTTCGGCCACCCGCCGCGCCTGGGCCAGCGTCGTGTCGACGGCGGCGAGGAAGGCCGGATCCGTCAGATCCACGACCTCGGCGGTTCGCGCGAATTCCTCCAGGAAGAGGTTCGCCTGGTCCACGCGGATCGACCCCGTGACCCTGGGCTCGGTGTAGCGACCCCGCAGGAACATGGTGCCCGACACGCGGCCGTCGAGGTCGCGCCGGCTCACGGCCTGGAAGCCCCGCGCCTCGACCGCGAGATCGAACCCGGGGTCGAGGAGGTTCGACAGGTCGATGGAGCCGGTCACCTCGACGGACCCCACGCTCCTCGCCGACGCCTCCACCTCGACCCGCCCGTCGGGGTTCAGCGTGAAGGTGGACTCGAGGGCCTGCAGGGTGAGCCCCACCTCGGGAAGGGCGAAGCCCCCCCCCTGGAGGCGGAGGGACCCGTTCGGCCTCAGGTCGTCGGGGGCCCCCCGGAACTCGATCCTCCCGTCGAGCCTTCCCGACACCTCCTCGAGCGCCTCGAGGGGCGCGAGGACCGTGGCCGCCGGGAGATCCTCGATTTCGACCAGGAGATCCACCTCCCGGCTCGGGAAGCGCTCATCGACCTCGGTGAGCGCCAGGTTCACCGGCCAGCTTCCCGAGACGGCCAGGAGCCTCCCGCCGTTCTGCTCGACCTGGAGTCCGATCGCCGCCACCTCGTCGGCGTACTGCAGCGTGCCGTCGACCCTCGCGATCCGGGTGTCGGCCACCTCCAGCTCCCGGAGTCCGAGGCTCCCGTCGATCAGGGGTGCCGCAGCCGTGCCGGTGACCCGGAGGTCGAGATCGAGAAGGCCGACCGGAACCGGTTCCACCTGGAGGATCCCCGCGAGGCGCTCCAGGTCGACCCCCTCGGCCTGGGCCCGCAGGTCGAGCGCCCCGTCGAAATCGAGCGCACCGTCGAGCCACATGCGAACCGCCTCACCATTTCCGGGTCGGGCGACCTCCAGGTCGGACACCTCGAACCGGCCCTCCTCCCAGGCGATCCGGGCGGGGCGCGCAAGGGTCCACTCCACCGGATCCAGCACGAAGGTCAGCGCATCGACATCGTAGGTGACCCGGGGGCCATCTCGCGACACCAGGCCCGCGGTGAGGTACGACTCGCCCTCGTCCCGATCGAGCTCCAGGCGGACGCCGGCCTCGTCGGCCTCCCCTTCGACCTCGAGCCGTACGCCCCGGAAGGCGTACCGCCCCCACTCGGGGTCCTCGAGGTCGAGGGCCCCGGAGAGTTCTCCGAGCCCCCAGCCTTCGTCGCCTCTCGAAACGTCCGCCCGCGCCTCCAGCACGAACCGTTCGACCGCCAGCTCCCTCCAGGCCAGCGTGTCACCTCGGGCGCTCAACCGGGCCGTGAGCGCGTCGAGCCGGCCCGAGAGGAGCAGGTCTCCCCCTGCTGAGCCTCCCAGCGGGACCGCTTCGTCGTTTCCGGGATCGATCCCCTCGAACTGGAGGAGCTGGAGTTCCAGCGCACTCAGCGTGTCCGCAGCGGGGGAATCGCCGACCAGGATCGGCCGGAGGGCGGCGAGGTCCTCGAGGGCCCAGCGAACCCGGATCTCGCCCTCCGGCGCCTCTGCCGAGAGGGCGAGGTCACCCTCCCCCTCGAGGCTTCCCAGGTCGGAACGGATCCGAAGGGACGCGAGGGAGAGGCGTCCGTCCCGCGCATCGGCTTCGGCCCGGAGCTCCTGCATGGCGAGATCTCCCCACCGGCCGTCCGACAGCTCGACCCGGGCGTTCGCGGCGAGCGTCGCCGGGTCGAATCCCGCCCCTTCCACCGTGAAGCTGCCGGCCACGGTGGAGGGGTCCGGGGCCGCGCGCACGAAGGCGGAGAGGTCGAGGGACTCGGTGGCCCCCTCGAGGAAGTACCCGCGCTCGGGGTCGGTCACGTCGAGGCGGGCGGCGACCTGGACGTCGCCCCCTTCCGTCGAGACCGCGCCGGAAGCCGACAGGTCGGTGAGAAGGCCGTCGAGGCGCATCTCGCCCGACAGGGCACCGGTGACCGGGAGGTCCACCCCGAACCCCCGCTCGACGCCCGACAGCGAAACCGGGTCGAAGGCCGTGTCCAGCGCCAGCCGGAAAGTCCCCTCCACCTGCTGTACCTGCCCGCTGGCGCGGATCCGGGAGACGTCGAGGGCCGCCGTCGCGTGTACCAGGGTGCCATCGATCTCGAGTCCACGCTCGAGCCCGCCGGAAGCCTCGACGACGAGAGATCCACCACCTGTCCAGTCCAGGTCGAGCGCCTGGAGGGTCTCGAGCCTGAGCGGATCGACCCTGAGGGAGAGCCCCGCGACGGTGGCATCGCGCGGGTTGATTCGACCGGCGACCGTGGCCCGCGACTCGGGGATCCCGCGCTCCGGATCGTCGAAGCGGAGCTCCCCGTTCACCTGGAGCGCGTCGAGGGGGCCGGAGAGACGGGTACGCGTGCGCACCCGCCCCTCCACCGGGAGCGGCTCCTCGAGCCAGGGTTCCAGGAGGGAGAGGCGAAGTTCCGCGTCGATGTCGGTGTCGACCAGCCGGAGTGTTTCGCCAAGCTGGAACCCGGCGCGCCCCGACGCCCGGTGCCGGCCGCCGTCCACCGAGAGCTCGATCCCCTCGAGCACCCACTGCCCCTCCGCGACGGGGCCCCGCGCCCGGGCGGTGAAGCGACCGGTGGCCTCGGGGATCCTCGCGTCGAGCCAGGCCAGGTCCCGGGCATCGAACGGATCGGCTTCGAGATCGAGCTCGAGCTCCAGGGCGCCGGACCAGTCCAGCGCGAGCCTCCCCCGGGCCCCGCTTCGCTCCAGGGCCAGCTCGTCGGCCTCCACCTCGAGGCGGCTCCCCTGGCGGCGGACATCACCTCTCAGGTTCCGGATCACGAGGGGTCCTTCGCCGATCCCGTCCAGGTGGGCATCGAGCGACAGCTCCTGGACCCTGGCCCGCTCACCCGGCGCGTCGGGGTCGAGAACCGACAGCTCCAGGATCCGGGCCTGGATTCCCTCGATCCGGGTTTCGGCGTCCTCCGCTCGCACGGCCAGGGAGCCGTCTTCGATGCGCACGCGCCGGAAGCGCAGGCGGAAATCGGGCGGGGAGGGTTCAACCTCGAGTCGAGGCTCGGGGGCGAAGATCCGCGCCACGTTCGGCACCGTGTCTCCGGGAAGGGTCTCGATGGTGACCCTTGGGCGGAAGAGCTCCAGGGGCTCGATCATCGCGTCCCTCGACACGAAACCCCGGATGGCGTAGCCCACCCGGATCGAGTCGGCCTCGAGGAAGGGGCGACCGGAGCGGTCCGACAGCGCGACCCGGTGCAGCGTGAAGCCACGGAGGAGGCCGGCCGACCGGATCGCGCCCACTTGCAGCGTTCCGTCGATCTGCCCCTCGACCACGTTCAGTGCGGCCCGCAGCACGAACCGCTGCCCCGGCGCAGCCTGCAGCAGGAAGACGACGAGAAGCGCCACTGCCCCGACGAGGGCCCCGAGGCTGAACGTGAACCAGACGGCAGCGCGACGCATGATCAGAACGCGTGCCCGATGGAGAACTGGAGCTGCACCCGCTGCCAGGTGAAGCCCGGCTCCTCGGTGAAGGAGACGGGGGGATCGAGGCGTGCCAGCGCGTCGACAAAGACCCAGTCGATCCGTTCACCGGTCGTCGGGTCCTGGATCCGACTCGACTCCGGATCGGTTCCCTCGACCCAGGGCCGGATCGCCGAAGTGATCACCGGAAGCTCCCGGCGGGCGGCCGGCCGGTACGCCAGGTCGAGGCGCACCGGGCCGATGGGGGTCGAGTAGCGGAAGCCGAAGCCGGGCGTCAGGACCAGGTCACCCAGGGACGCATCGCCGGGCGTCGACCAGACCTGGCCGAAGTCGATGAAGGCCCCTCCGGAGAGGAACTCGCCGAAGACGGGGAACCGGAGCTCGAGGCTCCCCTCCACAACCGCGCTCCCGCCCGACGGCCTCGACTCGAAGTCGCCCTCGGCCAGGGGTGAAGCGTCGCATGTCAGGTTCGCCACCGCTTCCGGCGCGCAGATCGGGACCTCGTCGCCGTTCCGCGGGAAGAGAAGCTCCTCGACGCCGACCGTCACGACCCGGGGGCCGAGCTGGTTCTGCGCGAAGCCGCGCACCGAGTTCGCACCCCCCGCGTAGAACCGGCGCTGCGGAGGCGCCACCCGCACTCCCTCCCGCGCGGTACGTTCGAGCCCCCGGAAGGCCGAAGCCCCGAGCCACCCCCCGCGAAGGCGCCCGGCCAGAACGGTGCCCCGCGGGAGCTCCCGGAACACGGTGACCTCGGACACGACGCGTTCGTAGTCGAAGTCCGAGAGGGTGGCGGCGGACGCATGCTCCACCTCGGCGCCGATGGTGTAACCCCCGGTCGGAGATACGGCCCGGTTCGTTCGGTCGCGCGAGAAGCGAAGGCCCAGGGGTGCGAGGATGTTCGCCTGCGCCAGGATGTCGATCTCGTCGGAGTCACAGACCAGGAAGTTCGTGCAGAAGAAGACGTCCGCGGCGTCGAGCCGTCCGACCTGGGGCTGGTAGTAGAGCGTCAGCGGCGAAGACCTGCCCACGACACGGGTCAGCCCCAGGTTCAGCCCCAGCGATTCACGGATGTACACGTCGGGGACGCTCTGCCGCTCGACGAAGAGCGCGGCATTCAGCGTGTTCCGCGGAGAGAAGATCCAGGGCTGCGTGAACTCGGCGGCCACCAGACCGTTCAGCTTCGCGTACTCGCCGGTGCCGGCCCCGCTGCAGATCGACTCCTCGAACGACGAGGTCAGGATGTTCGACAGCCGCGTCCGGAGCACGACCCGCCGCCCGCCCCCCAGGAAGTTGCGGCTCGACCAGCGGGCCTCCGCCCCGAAGCAGTCGGCGGTGTTCCAGCCCCCGCCCGCCCGCACCCGTCGGGCGTTCCCCTCGGTCACCTGCACTTCGACCGGGACGATCGAGTCCGGCTCGTGGCGGAAATCGGCCTGGATTGCGGCGTGCCGGAAGATCTCGAGCGAGAAGAGGTTGCGCTGCGCGTCGAAGACCCGCTCGCGGCTGTAGGTGTCCCCCTCGCGGAAGGGGATCATGCGCCGGATCACCGTTTCCGAGACCGCCTCGTTCCCCCGCACGGCGACGGGCCCGAAGCGGGCGCGCGGACCCGCGAAGACGTCGAAGAGGACCTCGCCCTCGAGGGTGCCCACCGGAATGAAGACGTCCCGGAAGACCTCGGCATGGGCGTACCCCAGGTCCTGGAGCCGGTGCTCCAGCGTGTCCGCAGCGGCCCGGAGCGCCAGGTTGTCCAGGCGGTCACCCACCCGGAGGGGGAAATCGTCGGCGAGCCCGTATCCCTGCGGGAGCCCCTCGAAGTCGAGCGAGGT
>JBJHBX010000061.1:0-11319 GCA_050485725.1 Gemmatimonadales bacterium
CTGACGACGCGGTCGCTCGAAGCGCTGACCTCCGGCCAGATCGAGTTCCGGCTCGTGGGACGCCGCCGGCGCGAGGACTGACCCGGTGAGCCGCCGACCGACGCCGGAGCCCGCACCGCCCTGGGAAGGGCGTCGCGTGGTGCTGGCGGTCACCGGTGGCATCGCCTGCTACAAGTCGATCACCCTGGCACGGGACCTCACCCGGCTGGGTGCGGAGGTCGACGTGCTGATGACGGCATCGGCGGGGGAGTTCGTTCGCGCGCTCGCCTTCGAGGCAGTGACCGGGCGCTCCGTGCTCGATTCACTCTGGTCCGCCGAGGGCGCCGCCCGCCACATCCGCCTGGCTCGCGAGGCCGACGTCGTGCTGGTCGCGCCGGCCACAGCCGACCTGTTGGCCCGCGCCTCGGTCGGTCGGGCCGACGACCTGGTCACGACGGTGCTCCTGGCCACTCGCGCCCCGGTCCTTCTCGCGCCGGCGATGAACGACCGGATGTGGTCCCATCCCCAGACGAGACGGAACGCCGAGCACCTGGAACAGGCGCTGGGCTACACCCTGCTCGGCCCGGCGGAAGGACCCCTGGCCGTGGGCGAGGGCGAAGGGCCGGGGCGGATGGTGGAGCCCGGGTTCCTCGTCGACCAGGTGGGTCGCGCGCTGGGTACCTCCGAGGCGTGGCGCGGGGTCGGGGTCCTGGTCACGTCGGGTCCCACCCGGGAACCCGTGGATGCGGTCCGGTACCTGGGGAACCGATCCAGCGGACGAATGGGGCAGGCCCTCGCCCGCGAGGCCTGGCTTCGCGGGGCGAAGGTGATCCTCGTCACGGGCCCCACCTCGCTGGAACCTCCCGAGGGCGCGGCTCCCGAGACGCCTCGCGGCGACCGGATCGAGGTCGTGCGCGTGGAAACGGCCACGGAGATGCGCGACGCGGTCCTCGCCCGCGCTCCCGGGACCCGGGTGCAGCTCTTCGCGGCGGCGGTTTCGGACTTCCGCCCCGAGGAAGCGCTCCCCGGGAAGCGGAAGCGGGCGAAGGATGGAGGAGCCTCCGACCCCGAACGCTGGATGCTCGAGCTTGTCGAGAACCCGGACGTCGCCCGGGAGTCCCGGGGCGTGGGGCCGGAAGACGTTCTTCGCGTCGGCTTCGCGCTGGAGACGGAGAACCTGATCGGGAACGCGACGGCAAAGCTCCGCGCGAAGGGGTTCGACTGGATCGTCGTGAACCCGGCGGGTGAGCCCGGGGCGGGGTTCGAGTCCGGCACGAACCGGGGGTGGATCCTCGGCTGGGAGGACGAGGAACGCCCGACCGAACTGAAGCTCGCATCGAAGGATGCCTTTGCCAGGGCCATCCTGGACCGGGTCGAGGCTCGCCTGGGGTCGACGTGAAGGACGGCGACGAGGGAACCCCGGCGTTCGCATCCGCACTCGCACGCTACCTCCGGCAGCGCGAGGAACTGGGTTCGAGAAGCCTCTTCCTGGACGGAGGCGCCCCGCCGGAGCTCCTCGAGGAGCTTTCCCGCCTCCGCGACCTGCCGAGCCGAGGGCCATCGCAGGGCCGGGCCTCCGGGCCGATCCGAGCGGAGGCCCGTGGGAAGGGGCCGCAGGCCGCCGGAACCCCTTCCGCCATGGCGGCGCCCCGCGCGTCGAGACAGATTGAGGAGGCGGCGGGCGCGGATGACCGGTCCCTCCCCGGAACGCTCGAGGCACTGGAGGCCGTCTGCTCCGAATGTCGGCTGTGCGGGCTTGCCGAAACACGCCGGAACGTCGTGTTCGCCGACGGGAATCCCGGGGCCCGGGTCATGGTGGTCGGCGAGGCCCCCGGAGCGAACGAGGACGCCACGGGGCTGCCCTTCGTGGGCGCGGCGGGGAAGCTCCTCGACCTGCTCCTGCTTTCGGTGGGCCTCTCCCGCGAGGACTCCGTCTACATCTGCAACGTGATCAAGTGCAGGCCGCCCGGAAACCGGAACCCCACAACGGCTGAAATCTCGACCTGTTCGCCCTACCTGCTCGGGCAGATCGACCTGGTCCGCCCCGAGGTGATCCTTGCGGTCGGGACCTTCTCCGGGAGGCTCCTGACCGGGCAGGAGGCAACGCTGGGTGAGCTGCGGGGCCAGGTACACCGATACCACGGGACGCCGCTCGTGGTGACCTACCACCCGGCCGCCCTGCTCAGGAACCCGGGTTGGACCCGGTCGACATGGGAAGACCTCCAGCTCCTCCGCCGCGTGATGGCCGGCGAGGACCAGGCGACGTGAACATGGAAGAACGCGCGACCCGGTTCGACCGGGAGCCCCCGTACTCCCTCGAGGCCGAGGTGTCGGTGCTCGGGGGGGTGCTCCTCGACCCGGACTCGATCCTGCGCATCGAGGACGTCGTCGACGATTCCATGTTCTTCAGGGAGGGACACCGGGTCATCTACCGCGCCATGCGAACGCTGCACGAGCAGCGGACGGCGGTGGACGTGGTCACGCTGGGTGACGCACTCGGGTCCCAGGGGGAGCTCGAACGGGTCGGCGGCATGGAGTACCTGGTCGAGCTCCTGGACGCGGTGCCGACCGCAGCCAACATCCAGTACCACGCGAAGATCGTCCGGGACAAGGCGCTGCTCCGCAGGCTGATCGAGGCGTCGACCCGCACGATCCAGGACGTCTATGCCCCCGGGGAGAAGGGGGTGGACGAACTCGTGGACGAAGCCGAACAGCGCATCTTCAAGGTGGCCGAAAGCCATGATCGAGGCGGATTCACCTGGATCAAGGAGCTGCTCTGGGAGACCTTCGAGAACATCGAGCGAATGCAGAAGAGCGACGGCGGGCTCACCGGCGTGGCCACCGGTTTCTCCACCCTCGATCGCATGACGACGGGTCTCCAGCGGGGCGACCTGGTCATCGTCGCAGCGCGTCCGTCGATGGGGAAGACGTCGTGGGTGCTCAACGTGGCCCAGGGGGCCGCCATCGAGCACAAGGTCCCCGTCGCCCTCTTCTCGCTCGAAATGTCGAAGGAACAGCTCGTCCAGCGGCTCCTCTGTTCCGAGGCCCGGGTGGATCAGCAGCGCCTGCGGGGGGGGCGCCTGACGCCCTCCGACCACCAGCGGCTGGCCACGGCGGCGGGAAAGCTGAACACCGCTCCCATCTGGATCGATGACTCCCCCGGAGGCACGGTCCTCGAAATGCGTGCGAAGGCACGGCGCCTGAAGGCGGAGGCCGGCCTCGGGCTCCTGGTCATCGACTACCTCCAGCTCATGGGCGGAAGCGCGAGGGCGGAGAGCCGCCAGCAGGAGGTCAGCCAGATCTCGCGGGGCCTCAAGGGGCTCGCTCGCGAACTCGACGTTCCGGTGGTCGCCCTTTCCCAGCTCTCCCGAGGCCCCGAGCAGCGGACCGATCACCGGCCGCAACTCTCGGACCTGAGGGACTCGGGCTCGATCGAACAGGACGCCGACCTGGTGATGTTCCTCTACCGCCCCGAGTACTATTCCTCCGACGGGCGGGATGCCGAGGGGAACTCCCTCGAGGGGAAGGCGGAGCTGATCGTCTCGAAGCAGCGAAACGGGCCGACGGGAACCGTGGACCTCTTCTTCCACAAGGCCTATACCCGCTTCGACGATGTCGCCCCGGAACCTGCCGAGGCCCATCTCTCCGGGCGTGGCGGAGCGTACGATGACCTCGATCCCTTCTGAGCCTGGGTCGATCGACGTGGGGGTGGCGATCCCTGCCGCGGGGCAGGGGACCCGAATGGGCGGGCGGAAGAAGGCCTTCCTCGAGGTGGGCGGCGTGCCCCTGCTGGTCCGGTCCCTTGCGCCCTTCCTGGAGCATCCCGAGGTGGTTTCGGTGGCCGTGGCGGTTCCTGCCGAAGACCTCGCCGACCTTCCGGACTTCCTGGCGGGGGCGGATCCCCGCGTCCGCGTGGTCGCCGGGGGGCATACGCGCCTCCATTCGGTACGAGCGGCGCTCTCCGCCCTCCGCCCCGAGGTCCGCACGGTCCTCGTGCACGATGCGGCCCGCCCCCTCGTCACTCGCGAGATCGTCGATCGCTGCATCCGGGTGGCCCGGACCGGCGAGGGTGCGGTGGCCGGCTGGCCCGTGGTGGATACTCTCAAGGAGGTGGAGGCCGACGGACGAATCCTCTCGACTCCCGACCGAGCGACCCTCTGGTGCGCCCAGACGCCCCAGGCCTTCCCCCGGGAAGCGCTCCTCGAAGCCTATCGAAAGGCCGTCGAGGAAGGGATCGTGGCAACGGACGATGCCGCGATCTTCTCCCGCTACGGCGGTCGGGTCCGCATGGTGGAGGGCGCCCCGTGGAACCTGAAGGTGACCCACCCCGAGGACGTCGCGGTCGCGGAGTTCCTCCTCCGCATGCGCGACGGGGCCCGGCCGGGAGCGGCGCCGTGACGCCCGGGGCCGGCGACGGGGCGTCGCCACCAGGCCCGGCAGGTGCGCCGGCGGAGGACGGCGGGGCGGATGCCTCCGGCGCGCCCTTCCGGGTCCTCTTCGTCTGCACGGGGAACACCTGCAGGAGTCCGATGGCCGCGGCGCTTGCCCGCGCTTCGATCGAGGCGCGTGGATGGGCGCAGATCGAGGTCCACTCGGCCGGGATCGCGGCGCCGGAGGGAGCGCCTGCCTCCGAGGGCGCGAAGCGGGCCGCCGAACGGCACGGCCTCTCCCTGGACGGTCACGCGGCAACCCGGCTGTCGGCGGCGCTCGTCGAGGACGCCGATCTCATCCTGACCATGGGCGCATCCCACCTGGCCGCGGTCCACGCGCTGGGTGGCCGGGACCGGGCTGCCCAGCTCACCACCTTCGCCCGCACCGGGGGCGCGGAAGCCGACCCGACGGGCCCGGGTGTCGTCGATCCCTTCGGCGGAGACGACGCGGTGTACGAGGCGACCTGGCACGAGCTGGTTTCGCTCGTCGAAGCGGCCCTGGGGCGCCTCGGACCCCTCGTCGAGCCATGACCCGCCTGGTCGCCCTCCTCGGGGACCCGGTAGCCCACTCCCTCTCGCCGGCGATCCAGAACGCGGCCTTCGAGGAGGCCGGCGTCGACGGGATCTACCTTCCGCTCCGCGTCTCGACGCGAGACTTCGGTGGCCTCCTTCGGGGGATCGCACGCGCCGGCGGTGCCGGGAATGTGACCCTCCCGCACAAGGAACTCGCACACGAAGTCGTCGACGTTCGCACACCCGAGGCGGCGGCCACGGGAGCCGTGAACACCTTCTGGCTGGAGGACGGCCTCGTTCACGGCGACAACACCGACGTGGAAGGTTTCCGGGTGGCACTGCGAGAGATCCTTCCCGACGGGATCGAGGGGGGGCACGTCCTCCTCCTGGGCGCGGGAGGTGCCGCCCGGGCGGTCCTCCTCGCCCTCGAGGCGGAGGGCGCCGCACGGGTCCAGATCCGGAACCGGACCCCGTCGCGGGCAGTGGACCTGGTCCGTACCTTCGGAAGCGCGGGGACGGTCGTGGAGGCCATCGAGGCGGATGCCGCGCCCTCCGACTCCACCGCGCTCGTGGTGAACGCGACCCGTCTGGGCCTGCATCCCGGAGACCCCCTCCCCGCGGATCCCGGCGAACTGCCCCGCGATGCGGTGGGCCTTGACCTCGTCTACGGTCCTGCCGAGACGCCGTGGGTACGGGCCCTTCGGAGCGGGGGCCATCGGGCCGCCGACGGAGGAACGATGCTGGCAGGGCAGGGGGCCGCCGCCTTCCGCAGGTGGTGGGGGCTCGAACCGCCGCTTCACGTGTTCCGCGATGCGCTCGATCGACTGAGGGTCCGGGATCGGGGGAAACGGTGAACGCGCAGCGGGGGACCTTCTCCGACCTCCTCCTCCCCCCGGCCTGTCTCGGGTGCGGGGGATGGATGGGTCCCCGTCGCGGGGAGCGCCGTCACCTCTGTTCCGGCTGTGCCACCCGGATCCGCCCTCCCGGAAGCCCTTCGTGCCCGCGCTGTGCAGCACCCCTGGGGCACCGGCGTCCCGGCTCCCTGGCTACCGACGGGACCGGCTGTCGGAGCTGCCACGACTGGCCCGAGTCGCTCGTGGCCTCCCGATGGGCTGCGGTTCTCCAGCCGCCTGCCGACGAGCTCGTCCATGCCCTCAAGTACGGAGGCTGGCCCGAGGCCGCCGCCGAGATGGCGCGGCCCATGGTACCCCGGCTCCATGAACTGTGCGGCGGCGCGCCCGGGTCGGACCGGGAGGTCCTCCTCGTCCCGGTTCCCACGACCCCCGTTCGCGAACGACGCAGGGGGTACAACCAGGCGCGGGTGCTGGCCGAGGATGTGGCCGCCATCGCCGGTGGAAGGGTGGTCGAGCTCCTGCGGCGGGATGCCGCGAAGGGAAGCCAGGTTGCCTTGCATCGGGATGAGCGCATGGCTAACGTCAGCGGCGCCTTTTCGGTCATCGACGGGCCGGTCGAGGAGGCGCGGGAACGCATCCGGTCGGGTGCCGTGGTGGTGCTGGTGGACGACGTCCTCACCACCGGCGCAACGGCTTCCGCCGCCGCTGGGGCGCTTGCCGCGGCGGGCATCGGCGCCACGCGGCTCCTTACCTACGGCAGAGCGCTCCCGGGGCGGCAGGATGGTGCGCACACCGTTCTCCCGCCCCCGGGCTTTTTCGAGAGATGGCTTCGGAGGGGAAGGACGTCCGGCGCGCAACGCTGATCCCGTCACGCAGCGGATGGACCACCTCGGAAGCCCCACCTTCCCCCTCGTGAGGAGGAGAATTCCCAGATGGCGATTCGAGTGGCGATCAACGGATTCGGGCGTATCGGACGTCTGGTGGTGAGGGCAGCACTCCAGGAGGGTCGGGACGACCTCGAGTTCGTGGCCGTCAACGACCTGACCGACAACGCAACGCTCGCCCACCTCTTCAAGTTCGACTCCGTCCACCGGAGCTGGCCGGGCGAAGTCGACGTCTACAATGGTGGAATCCGGATCGACGGCAGGGAGGTCCGCGTCTTCGCCGAGCGCGACCCGGCAAAGCTCCCCTGGGGCGACCTCGGCGTGGACGTCGTCATCGAGTCGACCGGCCGCTTCACCGAGCGTTCCGCCGCCGCAGCCCATCTCGAGGCGGGCGCGCAGAAGGTGATCATCTCGGCGCCCGCGAAGAACGAGGACGTGACCGTGGTACTCGGCGTCAACGAGGGCGACTACGATCCCGCGTCCCACCACGTGATCTCGAACGCCTCGTGCACCACGAACTGCCTCGCTCCGGTGGTGCGGGTCCTGGATGACGCGTTCGGGTTCCGACGGGGGCTGATGACCACGATCCACGCGTACACGAACGATCAGACCACGCTGGATGCGCCGCACAAGGATCTTCGCCGGGCGAGAGCAGCCGCCGTCTCGATGATTCCCACCACGACCGGTGCCGCGCGCGCGACGTCGCTGGTGCTGCCCGGGGTGAAGGGGAGGATCGACGGCATGGCGATCCGGGTTCCCACGCCCGACGTATCGCTGGTGGACCTGACCTGCGAGCTGGACGCCGACGTCACGGCCGAGTCGGTGAACGCGGCTTTCGAAGCCGCCGCCGCCGGGCCGATGGCGGGCATCCTGGGTGTCGAAGCGCGGCCCCTCGTCTCGGTGGACTTCACCGGGGATCCCCGCTCCTCGATCGTGGATGCCGCATGCACGACGGTGATCGAGGACCGGATGGTCAAGGTCCTGGCCTGGTACGACAACGAGTGGGGCTACTCGTGCAGGATCGTTGACATGGCGCGGTACGTCGGGGAGCGGCTCCCCGCCCGCACCGGAGGGTGAGCGTGGCGCTCCGAACCCGCTCGCTGGCCGACCTGGACCCCGCGAGCCTCGCGGGCCGGCGGGTTCTTGTCCGCGTGGATTACAACGTCCCGCTCGACGACGCGGGGGCGATCGTCGACCCGGTTCGCATCCAGGCGACCCTTCCCACGCTCGCGCTGCTGCGAGATGCAGGGGCCCGCGTGATCCTGGTCTCGCACCTCGGCCGTCCCGACGGCGCGGAGGATCCGGCGGCGTCGCTCGGGCCGGTGGCTGTCTGGCTGGGGGAAGCGCTCGGGCGATCCGTTTCCCTCCTCACGGCGAAACCGGGCTCGGAAGCGCTCGAGCGGGCGGTGGCCGGGATGGCCGACGGCGACGTCGTCCTCCTCGAGAACATCCGGTTTCTCCCAGGCGAGACCCGGAACGACCCGGCGCTGGGTGAGGCCCTCGGAGCCCTGGCCGATGATTTCGTCGGAGATGCGTTCGGGGCGGCCCACCGGGCGCATGCCTCGACCGTCGGCGCACCGCAGGCGGTCCGCGCGCGAGGCGGGCGCGCCGTCGCGGGCCTGCTCATGGAGCGCGAACTCCGGTTCCTTCGTGAGGCGCTGCGTTCCCCTGGGCGACCCTTCGTCGCCGTGCTGGGAGGTGCGAAGATTTCCGGGAAGATCGATCTGATCGAGGCGATCCTCCCTCGGGTGGATCGGGTGCTCGTGGGAGGCGCGATGGCGAACACCTTCTTCAGCGCCCTCGGGCTCGAGACGGGTCGCTCCCTCGTCGAACCTGACCGGATCGAGATGGCCGCGGAGCTCATGGAGCGGGCCGGGGAGAAGCTCCTCCTGCCCGTCGACTGCGTGGTCGCGGCGGAGATCGCCGCCCGGGCGGCGACCCGGGTCGTGGACCGGGCCTCGGTGGGCCCGGAGGACCGGATCGGCGACGTGGGACCTCGGACCAGGGAGCTGTTCGGAGAGGAGATCTCCGGGGCCGCCACGGTGATCTGGAACGGTCCGATGGGGGTTTTCGAGCTCCCTCCCTTCGCCGAGGGTACCCTCGACCTCGCACGGAGACTCGCCGAAGCCACGACGCGGGGAGCGCTCTCCGTGGTCGGCGGAGGCGATTCCGCCGCCGCCGCCGAGGCAGCCGGCGTCGCGGACCGGATGACGCACATCTCCACCGGCGGCGGCGCTTCCCTCGACCTGATGGCCGGGAAAGGACTTCCCGGGGTCGAGGTCCTGGACGGGTCGGAGGCGGGCACATGAGCCACGTCATCGTGGCCGGCAACTGGAAGATGAACCTGGGACCCCGGCAGACGGAGGCCTTCCTCGACCGTTTCCTCGGAGATCCCGACACCGGTGCTCCCGGGCGCGCAACGGGGGCGGAGGATGCTGACGCCGGCCGCTGCGATGTCGTCATCTTCCCCCCTGCTCTGAGCCTCGAGGCCGCGCGGGCACGGCTCGCCCGCCTGGACCCGGACCCCGAGGCCTGGCCGGTCGCCCTGGGCGTCCAGCAGCTCCACCCTGACCAGGCCGGTGCCTTCACGGGCGAGAACGCCGCGGAGCACGCGATCGAGGCCGGTGCCCGGTACGCCCTCGCGGGGCATTCCGAGCGCCGCACCCTCTTCCACGAGACCGACGACCAGGTGGCGCGCAGGGTCGGGGCGGCGCTCAGGGCCGGCCTCGTGCCGATCATCTGCGTGGGGGAAACGCTGGACGAGAGGTCGTCGGGCTGGCTCGAGCCGGTGCTGACTCGGCAGATCGAAGCCGTGATCGGCCCGCCGGGGCTCCGGTCCGGGCTCGATTCCACGCCGTTTGCCGTGGCATACGAACCCGTCTGGGCCATCGGGACCGGTCGGACAGCCACGCCGGATGACGCCGCGGGGGCGCATCGCTTTCTTCGTCAGCGGCTCACCGAACGGTTCGGGGCCGAACGGAGCGCAGCGATCCCCATCCTCTACGGGGGCTCGGTGAAGCCCGGGAACGCCCGCGAGCTCCTGGCGGCCGACGAGGTGGGCGGCCTCCTCGTGGGCGGGGCGTCCCTTGACCCGGAGGATTTCCGTGCCCTCGTCGCGGCCGGACAGGATGCCGCGCGGCGTTGACACCTCGCCTGAAGATTTCGATCTTTCGTGGCTGATCCGGCCACTTGCCGAACCCCGGCGATACGCCCGTCCCGCACCCCCGCAGAGGGGATGAGTTCTCCATGTACGGCTTCTTCCTGACGCTTCTCGTTCTCGACGGAATCTTTCTCTCGGTCGTCATTCTCCTCCAGGCAGGGAAGGGAGGCGGTCTGGCCGCGATGGGTGGTGGTGGCGGAACGATGACGGAGGGCGTGCTCGGGGGCCGCCAGGCCTCGAGCTTCCTCGTGCGCTCCAGCTGGATCGCCGGAGGTGCCTTCATGGTGCTTTCCCTCGTGCTCGCGATCCTGTCGAGCCGTTCCGATCGGCCGGGCTCCATTCTCCAGAGCGAGTTCCAGACCGCACCCACCGCACCGGCTCCCCTCCTCCCCGGCGCGGAGCCCGCGCCCCAGACGGGAGATCCGGCCGGCGTCCTTCCTCCGGCAGGAGGCGAGGGCGGTACGCCCGACACCCCCTGACAGCGCGCTCCGGTTCCGTCGCGCCACTTGTCGGTCGCGCACGCACGACGCCCAGGGCCTCCGCCCGGGCGTCGTGCTGCAGGAAGGCCACCCCGGGAAATCGCGCCGCGACGCGACCCCGACCTCCCTCGGAGCCTTGCGAAGGTGCCGTCCCCGGGTAGGTTAGAAAGGCTGTTCCACCCCCACCGAACCGACCAACGGAATCACGGAGAGATCACGTGGCCCGCATCGAAGTCCCCATGCCCCAGATGGGCGAGTCCATCGCCGAGGGAACCGTTTCCCGCTGGCTGAAGCAGGTCGGCGATACCGTCGAGCGCGACGAGCCCATCCTCGAGATCTCCACCGACAAGGTCGACGCCGAGATCCCGGCCCCGCAGTCCGGTACGCTGGTGGAGATCGCCGTCGAGGAGGGGGCGACCGTGGAGGTGGGCACGATCGTGGCCTTCATCGATACCGAGGGTGGCGCCCCGGCCGCGCAGCCATCGGCTGCAGAGGAGGAGGAGGCACCGGCGCCGGAGGCGGACGAATCCGAACCGGCCCCCGAAGCCGAAACCCGCGAGGCCGGGGCTCCCGGCACCGCCGCCGAGCCCGGCTCCGAGGAGGAGCGCCTCAAGCAGAGATCGACTCCCGTCGTCCGTCGCATGGCGGAGGAGCACGGGGTGGATCTTTCCGCGGTTTCGGGCTCGGGTCACGCCGGGCGGGTCACGAAGCAGGACCTCGAGTCCTTCCTCGAGTCGGAGGCCTTGAAGTCGGCCCCGGCGGAAAAGCCCGCCGCGCCGGCAGCCGCGCCTCCGAGTCGCCCGGCCGCCCCGTCGCCGGCGCCGGCCGCCGCGGCACCTTCAGACTTCTGGAGTCGCTTCTACGGCGAGGTCCAGCACCCGGAGTTCCCGGTTCGCGAGGCGGATCGAGTCGAGACGATGGACAAGATCCGGCGCCTCACCGCCGAGCACATGATCCTTGCCAAGCGGGTGGCGTCGCACGTCCACTCCTTCATCGAGATCGACTTCACCGCCATCGACC
>JBJHBX010000062.1:0-10949 GCA_050485725.1 Gemmatimonadales bacterium
CCGCACCGCGCCCTGGCCCCCGGGGCGGCGGGTCGTCCAGGCCGCAACCGACCGGACCTCGTCCACCGCATTTGCCACCGCCAGCGGGAGGCCCACCCGTTCCAGGACCGGAATGTCGGGAAGGTCGTCTCCCACCATGGCGACGTCATCCCAGTCGAGCCCCATGCGTTCGACGATCCCCTTGACCACGGGGAGCTTCCGTGCGCCGGGCTCCTGGTGGCATTCCTTGATGCCGAGCTCCCGGGCCCGGAGTTCGGTGGCGGCCGAGACCCGACCCGACACGATGGCGGTCCGGATCCCTGCCTCCCGCAGCAGCACGAGCCCGAGCCCGTCCTGGATGTCGAACCGCTTGAGCTCCACGCGCTCGCCGTCGGGCCCCGCCCCCAGGTAGACCCCGGCATCGGTGAGGACTCCGTCCACGTCCAGGACCAGGAGGCGGATCCTCCGGGCCGCGTCCTGCGGAATCCCCCCGACCGGATCGGCTCCGGGGCTCCGGGTCACCGCTTCGTCGGGTGCCGAACTCCAGCCGCCCCCGCTCATGGCTGCACCACCTCCCGGATCGCGACGACCTCGCGGAGCAGGGATTCGAGCCGATCGAGGGGAAGCATGTTCCGCCCGTCGGAGGGGGCCCGTGCGGGGTCCGGGTGGGTCTCGAGGAAGAGGTGATCGCATCCGGCGGCCACCGCACCCCGCACCAGCGCCGGGATGTGCTCGGGGTCGCCACCGCTCGCCCCGTCGGCCTGTCCCGGGCGCTGGACCGAGTGGGTGCCGTCGAAGACCGTGGCGCAGCCGGTGGCGTCGCGCATCCTCCGGAAGGACCGGAAATCCACGACCAGCGAGCCATATCCGAAGAAGGTGCCCCGCTCGGTCAGGAGCACCTGGTCCGCGCCGGCGTACCTGAGCTTCTCGACCACGGCCTTCATCTCTTCGGGGGCCATCCACTGCCCCTTCTTGACGTTCACCGCGCGTCCGGTGGCTCCCGCGGCGACCACGAGGTCGGTCTGCCGGCAGAGGAAGGCCGGGATCTGGAGCACGTCCACGACCTGGGCGGCCACCTGGGCCTGCCCGGCCTCGTGGACATCGGTGAGAAGGGGAAGCCCGGTGGCGGCGCGGACCCGCTCGAGCCTCCGCAGTCCTTCCTCGATGCCCGGGCCGCGGGCCGCGTCGACCCGGGAGCGATTCGCCTTGTCGAAGGACGACTTGAAGATGACCGGCATACCGAGGCGTTCCGAGATGCCGGCGAGCGCCTCGCCCACCCTCAGGTTCAGCGCGTCCTCTTCCAGCAGGCAGGGACCCGCGATCAGCGTGAATCGCTCGAAGAGAGGCATCGTCACGCTCCCGCCGGAACCCCGGGTGCGCCGGCCATCGGCGACGTCGGAACGTCACCGATCCCCGCCCGCCGTGCGGCGGCCTCGATGAACGAGGCGAAGAGGGGGTGTGGACGGTTGGGTCGGCTCTTCAGCTCCGGGTGGAACTGGCAGCCCACGAACCACGGATGCTCGGTGAGCTCCACGATCTCGACCAGCTGGCCGTCGGGAGAGACGCCGCTGAAGCGGAGCCCCCCCTCGGCAAGCCTCTCCCGGTAGTCGTTGTTGACCTCGTACCGGTGCCGGTGGCGCTCGGAGATCTCGTCGGATCCGTAGATCGCGCGGGCCCGGGAGCCCGCCTCGAGGCGCGCGGGGTAGGCCCCGAGCCGCATCGTCCCGCCCTTGTCGGTGACCTTTCGCTGCGAGTCCATCAGCGCGATGACCGGATGTGGCGTGGCCGGATCGAACTCGAGGGAATGGGCGCCCTCGAGCCCGCACACGTTGCGCGCGAACTCGATGACCGCACACTGGAGACCGAGGCAGATCCCGAAGAGGGGGCGCTCCGTCTCGCGCGCCCAGCGAATGGCCTCGAGCATGCCCTCGACCCCCCGAGGACCAAACCCGCCCGGGATCAGGATCCCGTCGTGGCCGTCGAGCCGGGCCCCCGGGCCGCCCTCGCTCTCGAACCCCTCGGACGAGAGCCAGTCGATGTCGACCTCGACGTCGTTCGCGATCCCGCCGTGAATGAGGCCCTCCTGGACCGACTTGTAGGCGTCCACGAGGTCGGTGTACTTCCCCACCACCGCGATCCGGACCTTCCCCCGGGAAGGGGCACGCGCGGTCCTGACCATCCTGGCCCAGTCGTCGAGGTCGGGCGGGGGCGCATCGAGCCCCAGGAGCTCAAGCACGTAGTCGTCGAGGCCCTGTCGGCGATACTCCAGGGGGACCCGATAGATCGAGTCCAGGTCGACGGCCTCGATCACGCCCCTCCGATCCACGTTCGTGAAGAGCGCGATCTTCCGCCGGATCTCCTCGTCGAGGGGGTGCTCGGAGCGGCAGATCAGGACCTGGGGCTGGATCCCGATCTCCATCAGCTCCCGGACAGAGTGCTGGGTCGGCTTCGTCTTCAGCTCACCAGCCGCCGAGATGTAGGGGACGAGGGTCAGGTGCATGAAGATCGCGTTCCGAGAGCCCACCTCCTGCCGGAACTGGCGGATCGCCTCGAGGAAGGGGAGCGACTCGATGTCGCCGACCGTGCCCCCGATCTCGGTGATCACGACGTCGTGTTCGTCGGAGAGGCGCCGGATCGCGGCCTTGATCTCGTCGGTGATGTGGGGAATCACCTGGACCGTCGACCCCAGGTAGTCCCCCCGCCGCTCCTTGTTGATGACGGTCTGGTAGATCCGCCCGGTCGTGATGTTGTTCGCCTGCGAGAGGGACTCGTCGATGAAGCGCTCGTAGTGCCCCAGGTCGAGGTCGGTCTCCGCACCGTCGTCGGTCACGAAGACCTCGCCGTGCTGGAAGGGCGAGAGTGTCCCGGGGTCGACGTTGATGTACGGATCGAACTTCTGGAGCGTGACCCGGAGCCCCCGCTCCTTCAGGATGCGTCCCAGCGAAGCGGCGGAAATCCCCTTCCCCAGCGACGAGACCACGCCGCCGGTAACGAAGATGTACTTGGTCGGGCGCGTCGGCGCCGAAGCGGAGTCGGTCATGATACCGGGTTCGGGGACGGGGAGCCGGGGCTCCCGGAAAGGAGTGCATCCATGATGCGGAGATCATCGGCGGTGTCCACCCCCCCGTGGGCATGCTCCACGAGGGCGATGCCCATGGCGATCCCGGCTTCGAGGGCCCGGAGCTGCTCCAGGCGCTCCAGGCCTTCCAGGGGGGACGGGGGGAGTGCGACCCAGCGCAGCAGCGCCTCGCGGCGGCAGGCGTAGATCCCCAGGTGACGCAGGTACGGGGGGGCCGAGACGAGGGCTTCGTCGGGCGCGCCATCCCTCCGGTGGGGCACGGCTGCCCGGGAGAAGTAGAGGGCGCGGCCGTCCGCGGCCCGGATCGCCTTGACCACCGAGGGTTCGTTCAGGAGGGCCGGATCCCGGAGCGGGGTCGCGCAGGTGCCGAGCTCCCAGGGTCCGTCGCGGACGAGCGCAGTGGCGGCCTCGACGTGGCTCTCCTCGACGAGGGGTTCATCCCCCTGCACGTTCACGACGACCGGAAAGTCCCGGTAGGCGGGAAGCGCTGCCACCTCGGCCACCCGGTCGGTTCCGGAAGGGTGGTCGGGATCGGTGCGCTCGACGGGTGCGCCCAGGGACCGGCAGAGCGCCTCGATCCGCTCGTGGTCCGTCGCGACGACCACGCGGTCGAACACCCCGAAGGCGGAGACACGTCGCCACACCCACTCGAGGAGCGGGCGCCCGCCCAGCAGCTGGAGGGGCTTCGCGGGAAGCCGCTCGGAGCCGAATCGGGCGGGAATGACTCCCAGGGTCGGCGTCCGGCTCATGGACGCGCCCGGGAAAGGGCCGGGTGAACGTTAGCAAGATTCACGCCAGTCAAGATACCCGGGGCGGGCCCGACGTGGCAACCCGCCCCCCGGGGTCCACGGGCCGTCGCCTTCCGGTCAGCGACCCGGGGGCAGCCGCAGGAAGGCCCCGAGGAGTTCCCTTCCCCGCTCCGAGAAGAGGGATTCCGGATGGAACTGAACCCCCCACACCGGAGCCTCCCGGTGCCGCATGGCCTGGATGTCGGGCCCCTTTCCGCCTTCCGGGGGGGCGGAGGACCAGGCCACCGGTACGAGGATCGCGGGGAGCGATGCAGGGTCCGTGACCAGCGAGTGGTAGCGGGTCACCTGGAAGGGAGATGGGATCCCCTCGAAGATCCCCTCGCCGGTGTGCTCGATGGCGTCGACCTTCCCATGCATCAGCCGCGCCGCCCGGACCGTTCGCCCCCCGAACGCTTCGCCCAGCGCCTGGTGTCCGAGGCAGACCCCCAGGATCGGAACCCCGAGGGGGGTGAGGGCCCGGATCGCCTCGATGCTCACCCCCGCCTCGCCGGGCGTGCAGGGTCCCGGCGAAACAACGAGGCGGGAAGGGGGCGTGGCCACGAGCGTCGCCACCGACACCTCGTCGTTTCGACGCACGACCGGGTCCGCCCCCAGTTCGCCGAGGAGCTGGACGAGGTTCCAGGTGAAGGAGTCGTAGTTGTCGAGAACGAGGAGCATGGCGGAAGATGGGCCCTCGGCCTCAGAAGTCCACGGGGCGCAGGTAGAAGTCCCCGATCCCGCTCCCGGAGAGGAGCGCGGTGGCCGGCGGCCGCCGCTTCCAGTGGGTGCCCGAGAGGAGCGCGTGCACCCGACGCACCTCGGCGCCGTCGAACCCCGAGGCCTCGAGCGCCTCCGGTGTCATCCCCTCGAGGAGCCAGTGGAGCACGAGGTCGGCGCGGGCATAGGGCACGCCCAGCTCGTCCTCGTCGTGGACCCCCCGGACAAGGTCGGCGGAGGGCGGCTTCTCGAGCACCACCGCGGGCACTCCGAGGTGCACGCCGAGCGCGCGTACCTGCGTCTTGAAGAGGTCGCCGAGGGGATTCACCGGGGGGGAGTCGTCCGCGTGCCAGGTGAAGTATCCCATCAGCCGCTCGCTCTTGTTCCCCGTGCCCAGCACGAGCCCCTCGACACGGGCGGACTGGTCCCACAGGACCATGGCCCGGAAGCGGGCGGCCAGGTTCCCGCGCCTTCGCGGGGAAAGCTCCGGTTCCTCGGCGTCGATGTAGGCGTCGACCGAGGCGGAGATCGGGATCTCGCGCGCCTCGACGCCGAAGGTCCGGCAGACAAGGCGGCCGTGCTCCAGGCTCTCCGGCGATGAAGTGGCATAGGGAAGGAGAAACGCATGGACACGCTCGACCCCGAAGGCGCGAACCGCGAGCGCCAGCGTCACCGCCGAATCGACGCCACCGGAGACTCCGACCACGACGTCGCGAAAGCCGCGCCGACCTTCGACCTCGTCTCGGAGGAAGGTCAGGAGCGCTGCCTCCACGAGTTCCGGATCGATCCGGAGCACACCGGTGTCGTGGGGGTCCACCCGGGGATGGGGATGCGACCCGGCGGACCGAAGCGGGTCCCCGACGGATTCCGGGGCGCGCGAATCCGCCGTTCCGCCTTCCCGGGGCGTCGGCCACGCAGGAGATCTGCGGCGTCCGGCCCGTTCGAGGGCGCGCCCCACGTGCGGCAGGAAGGCGCGGAGGTCCTCCAGCATGGGCGAGCGGACTCGGGCGATCCGGCCCAGCGCCAGGGGAACGGCGACCCGTACGCCGGCCTCCCGGAAGAGGGGGGCGGCCTGGAGCACGCGGCCGCCCGGACCGTACACGGCGCTCCCGCCGGCGAAGATCCGGCCGCCCTCGCTCCCCACGAGATGCGCGAGCCCCAGGTGGACACCGTGTTCGAGGGTGATGGCCCGGGCCGCAACGTGCCACCGTTC
The DNA here is from genome assembly GCA_050485725.1 of Gemmatimonadales bacterium. Lineage (GTDB taxonomy): Bacteria > Gemmatimonadota > Gemmatimonadetes > Longimicrobiales > Gaopeijiaceae > SKNW01. Next base: position 5,777 of record JBJHBX010000062.1, read on the forward strand.
GAGCGAAGCCGGGTGTCCGGGCCCGGGGCGGTACTCCCGGGCAGGCGAGGCCGAGAGCGCCACCAGGAACTCGGCGCCGTCGAGGGCCAGGATCGTGGGCGGAAGCGAGTGCAGCATCTCCTCGCACACCAGGAGGCCCATTCGGCCGAAGCGGGTGTCGTACGCCTCGAAGTCGAGCCCGGGCTTCACGAAGCGCGCCTCGTCGAAGAGGCCGTACGTTGGCAGGAAGACCTTCCGGTGAAGGTGCACGAGGCGCCATCCACCTCTTCCCTCCCCTGTCGCCACGTCCGGGGTCAGGTGGAGGGCGGCGTTGTGGAGAACGCCGTCGGGACTCCGCTCGTACGCCCCGAGTACCACGTCGGGCGCCCCGGCGGGCGCGGGCCCGAGGCCGCGAGCGATCTCCTCCGTCGAACGGGCCACCTCCTCGACCCCCCCTTCCACGAAGTACCCCGAGGTCGCGGTCTCGGGAAAGACCAGCAGGTCGACTTGACCGGCCGCGCGGGCGATCCACTCGGCCATCAGCGCCAGGTTCCCGGAGACCTCCGCCTTCCGCGGGCGGAACTGGGTGACCTCGACCCTCAGTTCGGCCGGGGGAAGGGCTCCGGCGGGAGATGGTGGGGTGTCGTTGGAGGAAGGCATGCGCGTCGGACCTGGGGGCGAGCGGGGGGTCGCGTTCAACGGCCCCCGAAGATAACATGGCGGCAAGGTCGTGCATCGGACGGGGGAACGGGCCTCCGGTCCGGGGTTACAACCCGCAAGTCGAACGGTCGTTTCTCGAACCCGCAGGTGAACACGTGACCCTCTCGCCGAGCCGCCAGCCATCCCGGGCCGCGCACCCTCGCCGCCCCCTGTTCTCCGTCGGACCGCTCGGCAGGCTCCTCGTGGCCGCGGGGGTCCTCGCGGCGCCCGCCTTCGTCGCACCCGACGCGCTCGTCGGACAGCAGCGGCCTGCCCAGGGGCCCGCCTTCACCCCGCTGGGCCAGGGGAGCGCGGGCCAGGGCGCGCGGCCGGCCGAGATGTCGGCCGAGGAGGCCGAGGTCTTCCTCGGCGCGCTCCGGGTGATCCGTGACTTCGGCCTCACCGACTACTCCGACGACGAGCTCTGGGAAAAGGCCATCGAGGGGCTCGTCCAGCAGCTCGGAGACCCGTACGCCGCGGTGCTCTCCCGGCGCGAGGCCGAGGCCTTCGACGAGGAAAGCACCGGGAACTACGCCGGCATCGGGGTCCAGATCACCGAGCTGAACGGTGCGGTCACGATCACCGCGGTCTTCCGCAACACGCCGGCCGAGGGCGCAGGGCTGCTCGTGGGAGACCGGATCGTCGGCGTCGACCAGGATCCGGCCACCGACTGGACCGTCCAGGACGCCTCGAACCGGATCCGTGGTGAGCCTGGTACCCGCGTCCGCGTCGTGATCGAGCGCGACGGCATCAGCCAGCCGATCCCCCACGACATCCGGCGCGAGCGCGTCCACATTCCCGCGGTCTCGGCGGAGCGCATCTTCGGCGCGGTCGACTACATCCACCTGGACCGGGTCGCACGGAACTCGGCCGCCGAGGTCGACTCGGTGCTTCGAGGGCTCGAGGGCGGCAATGGACTCATCCTCGACCTGCGCCGGAACCCGGGTGGCTACCTCGACGAATCCCTTCGCCTGGCCGACCTCTTCCTGGATCGGGGAGACCTCCTCGCGAGCACGAAGACCCGGCGCCCCGGACAGGCGGGGGCGCCCGCCGACGAGCGGGCCTTCGGGCGCATGGCCCCCCGCGTGCCCGACGTGCCGATGATCGTGCTCGTCGACGGGTTCTCTGCGTCGGCGTCGGAGATCGTGGCCGGCGCCCTCCAGGACCACGACCGGGCCCTGGTGATCGGAGAGCGGACCTTCGGCAAGGGGACCGTGCAGAGCGTCGTTCCCCTTCCCGCCGGGCGCCTCATGCGGATCACGAGCGGTGCCTGGTACACGCCTCTCGGTCGCTCGCTGGACCGCCCCCGCGACCGCGAGGGACGCGTGATCGAGCCCGACACCATCGACCAGTTCATCACGCCGGCGGGGCGGACGCTGCTCGGAGGCGGCGGCGTGGCACCCGACCTCGAGATCCGGCCCGACACCCTCACGAGGGCCGAACAGCGCTTCCTTTCCGCCGCGGTCGAGGCCGAGATCCCGCTCGCACAGCGGATCCAGGAGACGGCCTTCGAGGTGGCCCAGGAGGTTCGTGCAGGGGGCCCCGTGCCCGAGACCTTCCCGGCCGGGCGGCTCGATGCCTTCGTCCAGGATCTTCGCCGCAGGGGGGTGCCCGCCGACGCGCTTGACGCGGAGGTCCGTGACTACCTGGCCTGGCGCCTCGAGGTCACGCTTTACGAGCGACTCGACCGGCAGGACCTGGCCCTGCAGGCGGGCATCCGGAGGGACCCGGTGCTGGCCACGGCGGTGCGTCTCCTGGAAGGTGCGCGGAGCCAGTCGGAACTCTTCGCCCTGGCGCAGCGCGAGGGCGGGCCCCCTGCGCTCCGGGCCGGCGCGGTCCTCCGGCCGGCACCCGGAAGCTGAGCTCCGGCACGGGCCTGCCGGGGGCGGGTCCGGTGCACGGTCGCGCGTGCCGCCGGGTGTTCCTCATGCCCGCGGGTGGTGCTTCCGGTGGACTGCCCGGACGTGCTCCCGGTCAAGGTGCGTGTAGATCTGGGTCGTGCCGATGTCCGCGTGACCGAGGAGGTCCTGCACCACCGCCAGGTCCGCCCCGCCTTCGAGGAGGTGGGTCGCGAAGGAGTGTCGGAGGGTGTGGGGTGAGACCCGCTTCTCGACGGATCCCCGCGCCGCCGAGCCTCGGACGAGCGTCCAGACGCTCATCCGGGTAAGGCGGGTTCCCCTGCGGTTCAGGAAGACGGCACCCTCCCCCTTGCCGCGGTCCAGCACCGGGCGCACCTCCCGCAGGTAGCGGTCCAGGGCGCGTGCCGCCGGTTCGCCGTAGGGAAGGAGGCGCTCCCGCGAGCCCTTCCCGAGGACCTGTACGAGCCGTTCGTCGAGGAAGACCCGGGAAAGCGTCAGCTCCGTGAGTTCCGACACCCGCATTCCCGTGGCGTAGAGGAGTTCCAGGATCGCCCGATCCCGCCAGAAGGTCGGAGACCCCGGGTCGGGGGCCTCGAGGAGCCGCTCCACCTCCGCTGCCGAGAGCACCGTCGGGAGTGTCCGCCAGCTGCGGGGGGACTCGAGCAGCTCGGTGGGGTCGGTGTGGATGCCACCCTCCTCGAGGAGGAAGGTGAAGTAGGTCCGGATCGACGAGAGGGCCCGTCGGATCGAGGACGCGGCCCGGCCCGCGTCCTTCAGGTGGAAGACGTAGTCCCGCAGGTCGCCGTGGGTGATCGCGTCCGGTTCCTCGAGCCCCCGGAGGCGCAGCCAGTCGACGAGGCGCTCGACGTCGCCCTGGTAGGCCTCGACTGACCGCGCCGAGAGCCCTCGCTCGAAGGACAGGAAGTCGGCGAAGAGTTCGAGTCGGTAGGGATCAGGGACGCCCACCGGCCGTCACGACCCCGCCGAGAGCGAACCCGTCGCCAACAGGAGGGCCACGGCGTGCACAGCGACGCCCTCCCCACGCCCTTCCCAGCCCATGGATTCGTTGGTCTTGCCCTTGATCGAGACCTCGTCCACTCCGACACCGAGAACCGTGGCGAGCCGACTCCGCATCTCGCCCGCCACCGGGCCGATCTTCGGCTTCTCGCAGACGACGGTCACGTCGACGTTCCCCACCTTCCAGCCCCGCGACCTCACCCGCCGAACGGCCACCCCCAGCAGCTCCATGCTGTCGGCCCCCTTCCAGGCATCGTCGGAGGGTGGGAAGTGCGTCCCGATGTCACCGTCCGCGACGGCCCCGAGGATCGCATCGGTGAGGGCGTGTGCCACCGCGTCGGCATCGGAATGCCCCGCGAGGCCGGGTACGTCCGGGATCGTGACCCCGCCCAGGATGCAGGGCCGGGTCGGATCGAACCGATGGGAGTCGTACCCGAGGCCGATCCGGATCGAGGTCATCGGCTTACCGACCCGGTCAGCCCTCGTGGCGCCGGACCGCGAGGCACACGTTGTGGCCGCCGAACCCGAAGGAGTTCGACAGCGCCAGGCGCACCTCGCGCTCGCGCGCTCCGTCGGCCGCGTAGTCCAGGTCGCAGTCCGGGTCCGGCTCGCGCAGGTTGATCGTAGGGGGGATGCGACCCTCCCGGCATGCCAGGACCGAGATCACCGCCTCCAGCGCTCCCGCCGCACCCAGCAGGTGGCCGGTCATCGACTTCGTCGATCCGACCACCACCTCATGGGCCCGTGCCCCGAGAACGGCCTTGATCGCTGCGGTCTCGGACCGGTCGTTGTGGGGCGTGGAGGTACCGTGCGCATTGACGTAGTCGACCTCGGACGGATCCGCTCCTGCATCGGCCAGCGCCATCTGCATCGCGAACCGGGCACCCTCACCGCCCGGCGCGGGGGCGGTGATGTGGTATGCGTCGGCCGAGAGCCCGTATCCGGCGATCTCCCCGAGGATCCTGGCACCCCTCGCCTGCGCCACCTCTTCCGCCTCGAGGATGAGGCATCCTGCGCCCTCGCCCATCACGAAGCCGTCGCGGGTGGCGTCGAAGGGACGACTGGCCGTCTCCGGGGCTTCGTTCCGGGTCGACATGGCCTTCATCGCGCCGAACCCCGCCACGGTCAGGGGGGTGATGGTCGCCTCGCTTCCACCGGCGATCATGACGTCCACGTCGCCCCGCTCGATGGCCCTGGCCGCCTCGCCGATGGCGTGCGCCGAAGAGGCGCAGGCGGAGACGGTGGTGTAGTTCGCCCCCTTCGCACCGTACCGGATCGAGATCAGCCCGGGAGCGATGTCGGGGATGAACATCGGCACGAAGAACGGGCTGACCCGCTGCGGGCCCCGCTCCAGGAGCGTCCGGCTCTGCTCCTCGAAGGTCGAGATGCCGCCGATCCCGCTCCCGAAGATGACGCCGAACCGGGTCGATTCGATTCCCTCCGGCGCCCCCTCGAGCCCCGCCGAGCGCATGGCCTCGTCGGCCACGACCAAGGCGAACTGGGCGAATCGGTCGTAACGCCGGATCTCCTTCGAGTCGAGCACCGCGGACGCGTCGAAGTCCTTGACCTCGCATGCGATCCGGGTCACATACCGATCATCGGTCTCGAAATGGGTGATG
>JBJHBX010000063.1:0-10916 GCA_050485725.1 Gemmatimonadales bacterium
ATGCGGAGGCTGGCCCCGGGAAAGAGCTGGCGGCCCCCTGAAGGGGTGGACACTCCGGGATGCGAGAGAGCCCAGGAGAGCCCAAGTAGACGGGTGCTGTCCCACTCGAGCCGGATGCCACGCCGGTCTTCAGCGCGATCAGCGTGTTCGGGATCTTGAACGCGAACGCCGGCATCAACCGCGTGGCCGCGTGTTCCGGGTTGTGGCGCCAATGGCGAGCGTGGAGGTGGCCGGGCACGTTTCAGACCTCCCGGCTCGGTTGCTCGAAGCGTCCGGGGCTTCATCTGCCTCGTGCGAGGCGCAGGCCGCAGACAGGCCCATGGCGCGGTCATGAGCGGATGGGAACCAGCATGCAACTTCGCGGTGCCCGGACCATCTCCGCCCGCGTGCTCGGGCCGGGATCAGCCCCCGTACCCGACCACGCGCAACTCCGGGACCCGTCGAAAATGCCTCTCGTTCCGGGTCACAAGCGGGAGGTCGTGGACCAGGGCGCTCGCAGCGATCCACAGATCGTTCGTCCCGATCAGGAGGCCGTTCTCCCTGAGGAAGCCGAAGAGTCGTCCGTACCGCCAGGATACGTCCGGTCCGGACGGAAGCACCCTGAACCCCCGGAGGAGGGCTTCCCAGCGAACGCGGTCGTCCGGCCCCATGCCAGCCGCCATCTCCCCTGCCGTGGTCAGCGTCACGCAGAGCCGGGTCTGGGGGCGGGCCTCCAGGAACCGGTGGGCGGGCCCGGTCACGCCTCGCCCTGCTTCCCGTTCGAGGTCAACGAGGAAGGTCGTCTCGAGGATCAGCTCCCCGCCCACTTGTCCTCCGGGGGCGGGTCGGCCGCCTTGGCCTCGTCAATGCGGTCCAGACTCGCCTGGGACAGGTAGGCGCCTCGCTGCTCGTACAGCGCCAGGAGCTCCCCGGCCGTGATGCCTGCCTCGGGCCACTCGGCCCGCATGACGACATCGCTGAAGGACTCCCGGGGGCTCTTGCGGGCCCGTTTCAGGCGCTCGTAGGCCTCAAGACGAAGGGAAATGGTCTTGGTCGACATACACAGAAAGTACACAGTCTGTGCTCATGAACAACCCGCCCCCACGCGGCGGGGGACCCGCTCGGTGGAGCCTGGCCCGTGCCGGGGTTGCGATGCCGGTCCTCGTGGTCCCATTGTCTTGGAGCTTCAGGAAGCTGCTCGAAGAGCCACTTCCTCTTCTCGCTCACGCCGATGTTCCTCTACCCCTGATGCCGCCGGGACCACGCGTGGCCTTCGCCGTCGGACTCGCCGCTCTTGCCCTCTGGGTGGGCGTGACCGGTTCGGAAGCCCGGACGCCGGTCGACCCCGGCGCACACCGCGCCGTGCATGCGGCCCTGGAAGTCGGGTCGGACTCCGTGGACGCGCATCGCAGGGCGGAGGAGGCCCTGAGCGCCTACGACCGGGCCCCGCACGACTTCCTGCGACGCGAGGCGAGCCTGGCGATCCCCAGCCTCGAGGGCCCGGTGCCTCGCTTTCAGCGGTGGCTCGCCGCGATCGACGACGCCCGCCGCGAAACGATCGAGATCCTGGACGGGTTGGCAGAGGTGACCCCCGGGAGCGACTTCATCCTGGGGTACCGGGTGGGCCTCCGGGTCGAGCTCGGACTGGTGTCGGAGGCTCGCGGCGTCGTCGCATCGTGCAAGGGCACGCCGTGGTGGTGCGCTGCCCTCGACGGGCTCGTCGAGCATCATGCCGGGAACATCGCGGGTGCCGATGCCTCGTTCCTCGAAGCGTTCGAGTCCATGCCGGAAGCCGCCCGCTGCGATCTCTTCACAGAACTCCAATACGTGGTCCGGCGGGACATCTGGACTCGGCATAGGGATGCAGACTGCGCCGTCCTCGAGCGGCTCTGGACGCGCACGTGGTGGCTCGCCGACCCGCTACACGCATTTGAGGGGAACGACCGGCGCAACGAGCAGATGAGCCGGATCCTGCTCATGGGGCTTCACCACGGGACCTTCCATCGCGATGACGACCTGTGCCCGCCCTGGCACCACGACCCGTTCATGCTCGGGGGCGCCCCGCCCTGGGGCAACGTTGGCCTCCACCCGAGCCGGGTCGCGGTCCCCTGGGACGGCCGGGGCATCCGCACGGGGCCCACCGGTGGGGCGTTCGTGGATCCGCTCGCCTCCGACGCCTCGGACTGGCTGCCCGAGGCCACGCGCCAGGGGGAGCGCTACCGCCCCAGCTTCGGTGACCTGGCACCGCTGTCCCAGCAGACGGGGTTCTTCGCGCGCGGGGACTCGCTCCTGGTGGTTTCGAGCATCGATGCGCCGCGGGGCGTTGCTGCGCTGGGTCTCGCCCTCTCACGGAACGAGCACGAGCCGCCGCACATCGAGCGTGGCTCGGTTCCGGCGGGCGGTGCAGCCGGCTGGGTCCAGCTCGAGACCCGCGTGGAGCGGGATCGATGGCTCGTGAGCGTCGAGGGGCTGGGTGCCGGCGTGGGAGGCTACCGGGCCCGCTTCGGGCATGCACTCCCGGAGCCGGGAGGGTCGGGGCTCGCGGTGTCGGACGTCGTGCTCTCCGCGTGGGCCGACGAACTGGAGCCCGTGCTGGACAGCATCCGGACGCGGGTCCGAGGCAGCGAGGTCGTGGACCGGAGCGAACCCACGGGCATCTTCTGGGAGGTATACGGCGGGTCGGCGGGGGAGCCGCTCGAGATCTCGGTCACCATCCAGCGCGACGACCGGAGCTTCTTCCAGCGGGCCGGCGAGGCGCTCCGCGTGCTCAGTCCGCACCAGCCGATCCCGGTGCGCTGGGAGGGGATCGGGACGGGGGAGGAGATCCAGGGGATCCACCTGGTCCTGGATCTCGGGAACGTCGCCCCCGGGAACTACACGCTGGAGGTGGGGACCGGCCAGGGCGCCGGGCACCCGGCCGTGGCGCGCCGGGCAATCGAGGTGCGCTGAGATGAGACCATCGTGGTCGGCAACCGGCCGACGCCGCGTTTCAGTGCCGGAGAAGTCCGGGTCGCACTGAAAGAGCGCTCGGTCAGACGATCGGTGCGTCGAGCCGCGCCGCGAAGTGCGGTGAGGAAACCCGGAAGCCTTCGAGTCCGAGCAGTTGTACCTTCCGCTCGAGCCCGCCCGAAAACCCCCCGAGCTGCCCCCCCGAGGCCACCACCCGGTGGCAGGGTACGAGGATCGGCAGGGGGTTCGCACCCACGGCCTGACCCACGGCACGGGGGGAGCCCCGCCCCCGTCCGAGGGAGACCTCGACGGCCCGGGCCACGTCGCCGTAGCTCCTGACCTCGCCCCGGGGGATCCGGAGCAGCTCGTTCCAGACGGCCTGGCGGAAAGCGGTGTGCCCGGACAGGTCCAGCGTCGGGAGCATGACGTCGCTGCCCCGTGCACCGTCCATGTCGAGCGCGAGGGCGAGCGCCCGCTCGGCCTGATCCAGGTGGGCCTCGGCCGCAGGGCTCGGCTCTCCCTCCCCGTGCATCGTGCCCCTCGGCGCGGCGTCCCCGCCGAACCGGACCTCGCGGAGCCCCCGCTCCGACGCCACCAGGAGGAGGGGGCCCACCGGGGTCGCGGGGAGCACCCGGTACGCGAGGTCGACCCGGGGAGCGGCCTTCATCGTTCGTCCCGGCGCCCGAGCGCCGTGTCGCCCGCCCCGCCGCCGGCCCCATCGCCGGCCTCGGCCAGCGCCTTGGCCAGCGCTTCGAAGGGGAGGAGCGCGCACCGCACCCGGACCGGAAAGCGCGAGACGCCGGCCAGCGCGCGCAGGTCCCCCAGCGATGCATCGGCGGCCGCCTCCGCATCCCCCTGCACCATGCGGTGGAAGGCATCGGAGAGCGCCCGTCCCTCGTCGACGGTGCGTCCCGCGAGGAGCGACGTCATCATCGAACTCGAGGCCCGCGAGATCGAACAGCCCTCGCCCTCGAAGGCCGCCTGCTCGATGGTCCCGTTCGCCAGGCGCAGGTCGAGGGTGACCTCGTCGCCGCAGGTCGGGTTCCGGGTCTGGACCGACACCGACGGGTCCTCGAGGCGCCCCTGGAAAGGCGGGTTCCGGTAGTGCTCGAGAATCCGCTGCTGGAAGACCGAGTCGAGCCCGGGGGCGTCCTCGACCGGTCGGCTGGTCACGCGAAGAGGTCCCGGACCCGGACGACGGCGTTCACCAGGCGGTCGACTTCGTCGCGGGTGTTGTACAGGTAGAACGAGGCCCGGGCCGTGGCGGGCACCCCGAACCGGCGCATCAGGAGCTGCGTGCAGTGGTGCCCTGCCCGGATCGCGATCCCCTCGGCATCGAGGACCGTCGAAATGTCGTGGGCGTGGGCATCCGACACGAGGAAGCTCACGACCCCCGCGCGGCGCGACGGGTCGGAGGGCCCGAAGAGGCGCACCTCGGGAATCTCGCGCAGCCGTTCGAGGGCGTAGCCGACCAGGGCCTGCTCGTGGCGGAGCACCGCGTCGGTCCCGACCCCGTCCAGGTAGTCGAGGGCCGCGGCCATCCCGATGGCCCCCGCAATGTTCGGCGTGCCGGCCTCGAAGGTGTGCGGGAGGTGGGCCCAGGTCGACCGGTCGCGCTCCACGACGTCGATCATTTCGCCGCCCCCCATGTAGGGGGGCATGGCCTCGAGGAGGTCGCGGCGGCCCCAGAGCGCCCCGATTCCCGTGGGCCCGCAGAGCTTGTGTCCCGAGAAGGCGTAGAAGTCGGCCCCCAGCGTCCGCACGTCGACGGGCGAATGGGCGGCGCCCTGGGCCCCGTCCACCAGGAGGAGCGCACCCGCCGCGTGCACCCGGTCCGCGATCTCGCGCACCGGGTTGATCGTGCCCAGCGCGTTCGACACGTGGGTCAGGGCGGCGATCCGGATTCGCCCCCCGGCGAGGATCCCATCGAGCTGCTCCAGGCTCAGCTCGCCCTCGTCCGACACGTCCAGGTAGCGGAGCTTCGCGCCGGTGCGGGCCGCCACGAGCTGCCAGGGCACGAGGTTCGAGTGGTGTTCCATGTCCGAGAGGAGGATCTCGTCGCCGGGACCGAGGTTCGCGCCCCCCCAGCTCGCCGCCACCAGGTTGATCGCCTCGGTGGTGCCCCGGGTCCAGATCACCTCGGCCGGGTCATCGGTGCCGAGGAAGCGGGCCACCCGGTGCCGGGCCGCCTCGTAGGCCTCGGTGGCGCGGCGCGACAGCTCGTGGATTCCCCGGTGCACGTTCGCGTTGTCGTGCTCGTAGTAGCGCCTGAGCGCGTCGAGTACCTGTACCGGCTTCTGCGAGGTGGCGGCGTTGTCCAGGTAGACCAGGGGGTGACCGTTCACCTCCTGGTGGAGCGCCGGGAAGTCCCGGCGGATCCGCGCCACGTCGGGGGCCGGAGGCGCCGTGTCAACGGAAGCGGTGGTGGCGGCCATGGCGACCTCGTCAGTCGACCTGGATCAGGATGTCGTCGCCCTCGACCCGGACCGGGTAGCTCCGGACGGGGCGGATCGCCGGGAGCTGCGTGGCCTGCCCGGTGCGCACATCGAACTTCGCGCCGTGGAAGACGCACTCGATCTGGCCGTCCTCGACGGAGCCGTCGGAGAGCGGGAAATCCTGGTGCGAGCAGTTGTCCTCGAGGGCGAAGATGCCGTCCTCCCAGCGCACGATCACGACCTCGTGCCCCTGCGCCGACGCCGCCCGCACGCAGCCCTCTCCCTCGCACTGCGAGAGCGCCGCCACCCGGACCCAGGTGCCGCCTGCGGTCTCCGTCGAACCGCTTCCCGAGGCGCCGCTCATCCCTGCTGGAGCCGCGTTTCGATGATCCGCGTGACCCGCTCCACGACCCCGCCCAGCGGGAGCCGCGAGAGCACCTCGCCCAGGAAGCCGATCACGACCAGTCGCTCGGCCTGCGTCCGCGAAAGCCCCCGGCTCATCAGGTAGAAGAGGTGCTCCTTCTCGAGCTGCCCCACGGTGGCGCCGTGCGAGCAGCGGACGTCGTCGGCCTCGATCTCGAGGTTCGGGAGCGAATCGGCCCGGGCCCGCTCCGAGAGGAGGAGGTTCCGGTTCGTCTGGTACGCGTCGGTCTGCTGCGCACCCTTGTGCACCTTGATGATGCCCCTGAAGACCGAGCGCGCGTTTCCGTCGAGGGCGCCCTTGTAGAGCAGGTCGCTCTTGGCGTTCGGCGCCACGTGGTCCTGCGAGGTGTTGTGGTCGAAGTGCTGCCCCTCCTCCCCGAAGCAGAGCCCGAGCATGTCGGAGTTGGCCCCCGGGCCCAGGAGCTGCGCGTTCAGGTCGGTGCGCGCCACCGAGGCGCCGAGGGAGACGTTCAGCGTGTCGAGGGTCGAATCGCGCCCCGCGAGCGTCCGCTGCTGCTGCAGGTGGAAGGCACCACGCCCCATGCGCTGGAGCGACACGTACTGGACCTGGGCCCCGTCGCGGGCAATCACCTCGACCGCCGACGAGAAGAGCGTCTGGTTCTCGAAGTCGTCCGAGACGATCTCGTCCACGTACGACACCTGGCTCGCGGCGTCGGCCAGGATCAGGGTGCGGTTGAAGTGCGCGACCCCCTCCTTCGACACGTGGCGGGTGACCCGGACCGGAAGCTCGAGTCGCACACCCCGGGGCACGTGCAGGAAGATGCCGCCGGTCCAGAGCGCGGCGTTCAGCGCCTGGAACTTCCCCCGCTCGGCGGGAAGCGCCTCGGTGGCCAGGTGTTCGCGAAGGAGCGCCTCGTGCTCGACGACGGCCTGCCGGAGCGAGGTCAGGACGACCCCCTTCGCGGCGAGCTCGGCGTCGAGGTCCACGTGCACCACCCGCCCGTCGAGTTCGACCACGTGCCCGGCGGCGTCCCGGTCGGCCTCCATGGCGTCGAGGACCGCGGCCGGCGCGTGGGACAGATCGAAGCTGCCCCCGTGCGTCGGCGCCTCCGCATCGCCCAAGGCCCCGCCCTCGAAGGCGAGCCGATCGAGCTTGAGCAGCCGCTTCAGGTTCGTGTAGCGCCACTCTTCCAGGCGCGTCGTGGGCATCGGGGTCCGCTCGTAGGCGGACCAGGCGGCCTCGCGGCGTTCCGCGAGCCAGGTGGGCTCACCCGCCGACACGCCCTTCACCGCGGCGGCGTTCAGGGCGTCTGTGATGCCTTCCATGAGGCCCCCGATGGGCTGGTCGATGATGCTCGTCTGCGTGTCGGCCATGTTCTGGATCCAGGCGTTTCGTGCGTGGGGAGGCGTGTCGGCGGCGGCGTTCGCGGCCGGCCCGGTTTCGGAGTGCCGGCGGGGGTCAGCCCACCGAGCCCTCCATCTCGAGCTCGATCAGGCGGTTCAGCTCCACCGCGTACTCGAGGGGCAGGAGCTTCGCGATGGGCTCGATGAAGCCGCGCACGATGAGCGCCATGGCCTCCTCCTCGGACATTCCCCGGCTCATCAGGTAGAAGAGCTGCTCGTCACCCACCTTCGACACCGTGGCCTCGTGCCCGATGTTCGAGCGCTTCTCCCCGATCTCGATGTAGGGGTAGGTGTCGGTCCGCGATGTGTCGTTGATCAGGAGCGCATCGCACTCCACGTTCGACTTCGCGTTCACCGACCCCTCGTGCACCTGGCAGAGCCCCCGGTAGGTGGAGCGCCCGGTGCCCTTCGAGATCGACTTCGACACGATGGACGAGGTCGTGTTCGGCGCCGCGTGGATCACCTTGCCCCCGGTGTCCTGGTGCTGCCCGTTCCCCGCGTAGGCAATCGAGAGGATCGAACCGTGCGCCCCCTCGCCCTTCAGGATGCACGACGGGTACTTCATGGTGAGCTTCGAGCCCAGGTTCCCGTCGAGCCACTCCATGGTTGCGTTCTCGTGCACGAGCGCCCGCTGCGTGACGAGGTTGTACATGTTGTTCGACCAGTTCTGGATCGTCGTGTAGCGGAAGTGGGCCCCGGGCTTCACGATGATCTCGATGACGCCCGAGTGGAACGACTCCGTCGAGTAGACCGGCGCCGTGCATCCCTCGATGTAGTGCGCCCGCGACCCCTCGTCGGCAATGATCAGCGTCCGCTCGAACTGCCCCATCTGCTCCTGGTTCACCCGGAAGTAGGCCTGGAGCGGCGTGTCGAGCTCCACCCCCTTCGGAATGTAGACGAAGGAGCCCCCGGACCAGACCGCCGCGTTCATCGCCGCGAACTTGTTGTCGGCGGCGGGAATCACGGTGCCGAAGTATTCGCGGAAGAGCTCGGGATGGTTCCGGAGCCCGTCCTCGATCGAGTCGAAGATCACCCCCTGCTTCTCCCACTCCTCCTTGAGCGAGTGGTAGACCATTTCGGACTCGTACTGGGCGCCGACCCCGGCCAGCACCTTCTGCTCGGCCTCGGGAATCCCGAGTCGCTCGAAGGTCTCCTTGATGCTCGCCGGCACGTCGTCCCACGAGCGCTCCATCTTCTCCTGCGGGCGCACGTAGAAGTAGATCTGGTCCAGGACCTCTTCCAGCTTCGAGAGGTCACCGCCCCAGGTGGGCATGGGCTTCCGGTTGTAGATCTCGAGCGCCTTGAGCCGCGACTTGAGCATCCACTCGGGCTCGTCCTTCTGGGCCGAGATCTCGCGCACCACCTTCTCGTTCAGGCCGCGTCCCGACCTGAAGACCGGTTCATCTTCGGTAATGAAGTGGTACTTGTACTCGTCGAGGCCCAGCTCCTGGATCGTCTCGTTCTGCGGCATGGATCAGCTCTCCAGTTCGACGGCCCGGTACTCCTCGTACCCGCCCTCCTCGAGGGCGAGGGCCACTTCGGGTCCACCCGAGCGCACGATCCGCCCGTCGAGCATCACGTGCACGTGATCGGGGGTGATGTAGTTCAGAAGGCGCTGGTAGTGCGTGATGATCAGCACCGTCATGTCGGGGTTCTCCTCGTGCAGCCGGTTCACGCCCCTGGCCACCACCTGGAGGGCGTCGATGTCGAGCCCCGAGTCGGTCTCGTCCATCAGCGCCAGCGACGGGCGAAGCATGGCCATCTGCAGGATCTCGTTCCGCTTCTTCTCACCCCCCGAGAACCCGTCGTTCACCGGTCGCTCGGCGAAGGTCGGATCCATCTCGAGCATCTCCAAGCGCGACAGGAGCTCGTCCTGGAAGTCGAAGAGATCGAGCTCCTCGCCCTCGTCGAGCCGGGCCTGTAGCGCGGTGCGGAGGAAGTTCGCGATGGAGACGCCCGGGATCTCGACCGGGTACTGGAAGGCCAGGAAGATCCCCGCCTGCGAGCGCTCGTCGGGCTCCATCTCGAGGATCTCCTCGCCCTGGAAGGTCACGGTTCCCCCGGTGACCTCGTAGCCCGGGTGCCCCGCCAGGACCTTGGTCAGCGTGCTCTTTCCCGAGCCGTTGGGACCCATGATGGCGTGGATCTCGCCCTTTCGGAGGTCCAGGTCCACGCCCTTCAGGATTTCGATGTCCTCGTCGGCCACGCCGGCCGTCAGGTTCCGGATCGAGAGAATGGGGGTGTCGCTCATGCGTTGGATCGCCTGGTGTGAAAGGGATGCGCGGGATGCGCAGGGTGCGTTCGTGGTGCGCGGGATGCGTTCGTGAAACGGGGCCGCTGGGGCCGCGGGTTCGGCGGTGGTGCGACGCCGCGAGCCCCGAGGTTGCCGGAGGCCGAGCCGTCCTGGAGGCCGCGTCGTCCCGAAGGCTGCGCCGCCCCTGGGGCTGCGCCGCCCCTGGGGCCGCGTCGCCCCTGAAGCTGCGCCGCCCTTGGGGCCGCGTCGTCGTTATCAAGAATCATTCTTGATTCTTCAAGGTAGGCCGCACGGCGGGGGGGCGTCAACCCGCGTGGGGCGATACCTTTCGTGCCGTGCCCGGCGCGCGGATCCGGAGCTTCCGGGGGAGCGCTGAGACCCCGCCCGGCACCGGGGGTTCCGAGTGAGCGAAGTGCCCGAACCGCGAGGAGTTCCGGGAATGCGATCAATCTGGCCGTGGGGGAGGAAGGAGGATCCGGGGGGGACCCGGCTGGCTGGCGTCCGGCTGGGGGACCGCCCCTGGCTCGTGCTGGGCGGCGGCGGGCTCAAGGGCCTCGCACACCTGGGGGCCTGGCGCGTCCTCGAGGAAGCCGGCTTTCGTCCCACCGGGATCCTCGGTACCTCGATCGGGGCGCTGGTGGGGGCCGCGGTGGCCGGAGGGCGGTCCTTCGACGAGCTCGAGGCCGAAGCCCGGAAGCTCGACCGCGCCTCGGTCGCCCCGGTCTCGCGCCGGGCCCTCTGGGTCAACGGGATCCGGGCCGAGTCGCTCCTCCAGGGGCAGCCCCTCCGCCGCACCATCGACCGCCTGCTTCCCGAGGGGGGATGGGAGGCGTACCGGCAGCGCTTCCAGGTGAACGCGGTCGAGATCGGAACCGGCCGCATGGAGTGGTTCGGGGTGGGGGCCCGGACCGACGTCTCGCCCTCGGACGCCGTCTACGCCTCGGCGGCGCTCCCGGTCTTCTTCCCGCCGATCCACCTGCCGGGCGGCGTCTACGTGGATGGCGGAATGGGAGACGCGCTGGCCATCCTCCGCGCGGCGGAGCTCGGGGCCACCGGGATCGTGGCCATCGACGTCGGATCGGGGGGCTCCGTGCGCGGCGAAGACGTGGCCGCGAAGGGGATGATCGCGGTGCACGAGCGGGTCTTCTCGCTCATGGTGGGCCGGCGTCGCCGCGAGACGGTGGATGCCTGGCAGGGCCCGCCCCTGCTCTACCTGCGCCCCGAACTCGACGGCTTCGGGGCCTTCGACTTCGACCGGATTCCGTATTTCCTGGAGGAGGGTGCCCGGGCGGCCGGGGCGCTCCTGGAGCGTGCCGCGGCGGGCGTGCGATAGCGGGAAGGATTCGCGTCTCGAGGGTGCCCGAAGTGCCGAGGCAGGAACTCTTCCCGCAGATCGACAAGGATTCTGCTCTCGGCCCCCGGAAGCCGAGTCGAAACATGAATCGTTGCCGGGTGGCGGGAAGGATTCATCTCTCGAGCACCCGCAGACCTCCAACTACAGAATCCTTATC
>JBJHBX010000064.1:0-10901 GCA_050485725.1 Gemmatimonadales bacterium
GGGAGGCCCGCTACGCCGGCGCCGACGGGGTCTTCGGGACCGAGGACGACTTCACGCTGCTGAACCGGATGCATGTGCCGGTGAACCGCCCGGTCGTCGTGCACCTGGGGGCCGAGGACGTGATCCACTCCTTCTTCGTGCCGGCCTTCCGGGTCAAGCAGGACGCGGTCCCGGGCATGACGATTCCGGTCTGGTTCGAGGTGACCGAGGAGGGCGACTACACCCTGGCCTGCGCCGAGCTCTGCGGGATCGGCCACTTCCGCATGGACGGCAGGGTGATCGTGCAGTCCGAAAGCGAATTCGAGGCCTGGAAGGCGGAGCGCATCGCCGCCCGGGCCGAGGCCGGCGCCCGGGTGGCCGCCGCCCCATCCCCGGCATCCCCCACCGAGGAGCCCCGATGAGCGCCCAGGCCGTCCGGTCCGACTACCACGTGGGAGGGTTCGCGAGCGAGGAGCACCACGAACCGGGCTTCATCCGCACGTACATCTTCTCGACCGATCACAAGATGATCGCGAAGCAGTTCCTCGTGATGAGCCTGGTCTTCCTCTTCCTGGGCGGCATGCTGGCCGCGCTGATGCGCTGGCAGCTCGCCTTCCCGGGGCAGCCCGTTCCCGGGGGCGGCGTCTTCCCCGACACGATGGCCCCGGGCGGGATCATCCTGCCGGAGTTCTACAACTCGCTGGTCACGATGCACGGGACCTTCATGATCTTCTTCGCGATCATGCCGCTCCTGGTGGGTGTCTTCGGCAACCTGCTGATCCCACTCCAGATCGGGGCCCCGGACATGGCCTTTCCGAAGCTGAACGCGCTTTCGTTCTGGCTGGCGGTTCCGGCGGGGTTCATCATGCTCGCGAGCTTTCTCGTGGAAGGCGGGGCCGCGGGGGCCGGGTGGACGGCCTACGCACCCCTCTCGGCGTCGGGGGAATACACCGGGGTCTACCTGGGGCAGCAGCTCTGGCTCGTCTCCCTCTTCATTCTCGGTTTCTCGTCGATCACGGGGGCGGTGAACTACATCACCACGGTCGTGAACATGCGGGCGCCGGGCATGACCTGGTTCCGGCTCCCCCTGACCGTCTGGGCACTCTTCATCACCGCGATCCTGGCCCTTCTCGCCATGCCGATCCTGGCCGGTGCGCTGATCATGCTCCTGGCGGACCAGACCATCGGGACCACCTTCTTCCTGCCGGAGCACGGCGGCGAGCCCCTTCTCTGGCAGCACCTCTTCTGGTTCTTCGGGCACCCCGAGGTCTACATCCTGATCCTCCCCGCCTTCGGCATCGTGTCGGAGGTGCTCGCGAACGGCGCCCGGAAGCCGATTTTCGGATACTTCGCCATGGTGCTCGCGATCATCGCCATCGCCTTCCTCGGATGGATCGTCTGGGGGCACCACATGTTCATGAGCGGGATGAACCCGATGCTCGGCACCACCTTCATGGTGACGACGCTGGTGATCGCCGTCCCTTCCGCGATCAAGGTCTTCAACTGGCTCGGCACCCTGTGGAAGGGGAACATCCACTTCCACGTTCCCTTCCTGCACGCCGCGGCCTTCGTCTCGCTCTTCATCATCGGCGGACTGTCCGGGATCTTCATGGCCTCGGCGCCCGTCGACATCCAGATCCATGACACCTATTTCATCGTCGCGCACATCCACTACGTGCTTTTCGGTGGAAGCCTGTTCGCGATCTTCGCGGGCATCATCTACTGGTTCCCGAAGATGTACGGCCGCATGATGAACCGGACCTGGGGCTACGTCCACTTCGCCGGGACCTTCGTCCTCTACAACGCCGCCTTCTTCCCGATGCACGGCCTGGGGGTGCAGGGCATGATGCGGCGGATCTACGATCCCACCCAGTATGATTTCCTGGCGCCCCTGCAGGGCACGAACGTCTTCATCACCTGGGCGGTCTTCGGACTGATTGCCTTCCAGCTGGTCTTCGCGGTCAACTTCGCCTGGTCCATCCGGGCCGGTCGAAAGGCCGAACCGAACCCCTGGCGTGCGAACTCGCTCGAGTGGTCCGCCCCCTCGCCGCCGCCGCACGGGAATTTCCCCACCTGGCCGCTCGTGCACCGTGGGCCCTACGAGTACAGCGTGCCCGGGCGCCGTGACGACTTCTGGCTGCAGGACGCTCCACCCGAAGCCGGGGGGCCGGCCCCGCCCGACGGGCATCCGCTCGGCGATGAACCCGCACCCGCCACCGTGCCCGGAGGTGCAGCATGAGCGCCGGGGCCGTGCACGCCATCGACGGGCGTCGTCCCGAGCGCGGCTTCGAGATGTACAACGCGAAGCTCGGAATGTGGGTGTTTCTCCTCTCCGAGGTCATGTTCTTCACCTCGCTGATCGGGGCCTACGTGATTCTCCGGTTCGCGCACCCCGACGCCTTCGCGGCGCCGGGCGAGGTACTGAACGTGCCGCTCACGGCGATGAACACCTTCCTCCTGATTTGCTCGTCGGTGACGATGGTGAAGGCCTTCGCGGCCATCGAACACGACGACCAGGTGGGCCTCCAGCGCTGGCTCCTCGCGACGATCGTGTTGGGGAGCGCCTTCGTGGGGGTCCAGGTCTACGAGTACATCCACCTGGTCCACGACGGCTTCGTACCGAATGCCGCCGCCTACGCCGCGGCCGGCGGCCCCATCTACGGGTCCACCTTCTACCTGATGACCGGGTTCCACGGGCTCCACGTCAGCATCGGGGTGCTCTGCCTGATCTGGGTCTACCTCCGGGCGCGGCGGGGCGACTTCACGTCGAAACGGCTGGGCGCGGTGGAATCGGTAGGCCTCTACTGGCACTTCGTGGATCTCGTCTGGATCGTCCTCTTCACCATCGTCTACCTGATCTAGGTCCGAGCGACCGGGTCCCACCGACGGAGAAAGCCCATGACCGAGGGAACCGAGGCGGCGGCGGAGACGAAGCCGCACCCGCCGTACATGATGATCTGGGGGGTGCTTGCGGTGCTGATGTTCGCGAAGGTAGGGGTCTCGCTGATCGGGATGCCCCAGTGGCTCTCGGTGACCCTTCTCGTCGCGATCTCGCTCGCGAGCGCACTTCTCGTGGCGCTCTACTACATGCACCTCAAGTTCGAACAGCGCAGGGTGTGGGTGCTTGCGGCGATCCCGCTCCCGCTCATCGCGATCCTGATCCTGGTCGTGATCCAGGAATTCCGCTGAGGAGACTGCCATGGACCACCACGACGGACTCATGCTGGGGATGTTCTGGGGGGGGCTCCTCGTGGCCTCCGTTCCGATCCTCCTGACGCTGGGCGTGGGGATCTGCGTCTTCCTGCGATGGCGAGAGGACGCCCCGCCCCGCAGCAGCACGGAGCCGGACCGATGAGCGCCCGGCGGACCTGGGTGCGGGGCGCCCTGGCCGGGGTCGTGGGTGCCACCGCCATGGCACTCTGGTTCCTGGTCGTGGACGCGGCGCGCGGGGAACCCTTCCTGACGCCGGCGCTCCTGGCCCACTCCCTCCTGGGGGTGGAGGGGCTCGACCGCGGGGTGGCTCCGATCCTCTTCTACACGCTGATCCACTACGCCGTCTTCGTCATGGTCGGGATCGGGGTGGCCTGGCTCGTCCGTGCACTCCGCGTCGCCCCTGGGGTCCTGATGGGGCTCGTCGTCGGATTCATCCTCTTCGACCTGGTCTTCTACGCCAGCGTCTACGTGACGGGCATGGACGTGGCGGCGGAGCTCGGGTGGCTCGAGGTCATGGCGGGGAACCTGATCGCCGGGGTCTCGATCACCGGGTACCTGCACCTGACGGGCGAGGCGCGGCCGGTGACCTGGTGGGAGGCGCTGGCGGACCACCGGATCGTGCGCGAGGGGCTCGTGGCCGGGTGCGTCGGGGCCGGCATCGTCGCGGCCTGGTTCTTCGTGTTCGACGCCGTGCGGGGCGAGCTCTTCTTCACCCCGGCGGCACTGGGGTCCGCCGTCTTCCTCGGCGTATCCAGCCTGGAGGCGGTCGAGGTGTCGGCCTGGACCGTGTCAGGCTACACGGTCCTGCACCTGGGCGCCTTCCTCGTGGTGGGGCTCCTCGCCTCGGCCATCGTCTGGCAGGCGGAGGCAACGCCGCCCCTCCTCCTGGGTGCCGTGCTCCTCTTCGTCGCCTTCGAGGCCTTCTTCCTCGGGCTGCTCGCGGTCGTCGCCGAGTTCCTGCTGGGTCCCCTTGCATGGTGGTCCATCGCCATCGGGAACCTGCTTGCCGTAGTGGGCATGGGATGGTACTTCTGGCGGCGCCACCCCGGGCTCAGGGAGAAGCTCGACCGCGATCCCTGGGACCGCACCGGCTGACGGGAACGGAGGGGTAGTGGCGGCTCCGGCACCGTGGCCGAAGCCGCGACGGGCGCGGGGTTCAGCCGCGTGGCTCGGCGGGGGTCCCCGGATCGCGCCCGTAGCCGAGCACCTGCTGCATGCGAAGCAGGTACACGACGAAGCCGAGCCCGATCGCGGAAAAGGTGACGGCGATCCAGGGCGACCCGGCACCGGGCGACGTGCCGAGCACCTGGTAGATGGCGAAGCCGAAGCAGAAGACGATGGCGGCCACGATCAGGGCCCTGTGAAAGGTGAGGAGGGACACGGGCGACCTCGGTCGAAGGAGGGAGGGGACCTTCGCCGGAGGCATCGGGGTGACGATCCTCCGGGCCGTGCCTCCAACGTAGGGTCCCGGGCACCGGGACGCACGGGTCGCACCACGCGGCGCCGGCTCCGGCGATCCCGTGGGGGCTCGGAGAACCCCGGGGGGGAAGCCGGGTAACGCCGCAGCACGCGACCTTCCCGTTCCCCGGAGCCCGCCCCCGCCATGCCCACCTGGATCCATCGCCTCTCCACCGCGGTCCCCGGGAACGCGTACGCGCAATCCTGGTCGCAGGAACTCATGGAGATGCACGTCGAGGGGCGCCCGGCCACCCGGCGCATTCTCCGCAGCATCTACCGGAACTCCGGCATCGAGACGCGGCACAGCGTCGTGAACGACCTGGCCCCGGGCGCCGCCGCCCGCCTCTTCTTCGAAGCGGACGGGACCCGCCTGGCCACCCCGGGCACGGGGCGCCGCAACGAGGTCTACGCCCGGGAGGCCCCCGGGCTCTTCGAGTCGGTGGCGCGCGGGCTCCTGGAGGGGGATCACGGGTTCGACCTCGACGACGTGACCCACGTGGTCACGATCTCGTGCACCGGTTTCTTCGCTCCGGGGCCCGATTACCAGGTCGTGCGCGCCCTGGGCCTTTCCGGGACGACCCAGCGCTACCACGTGGGGTTCATGGGCTGCTACGCCGCCTTCCAGGGACTCCGCATGGCGGACGCCTTCTGCAGGGCCGACCCCGACGCGGTGGTCCTGGTGCTGGCCGCCGAACTCTGCTCCCTCCACCTCCAGTTCTCCGACGACACCGATGACCTGATCGCGGGCGCCGTCTTCGCCGACGGCGGGGCGGGCGCCCTCGTCAGCGCCCGGCCGCCAGGCGGATCCGGACCGGCCCTCCGGATCGAGGGCTTCCACGGGGACCTCGTTCCAGAGGGTGAGGGCGACATGGCGTGGACGATCGGGGAGCGAGGGTTCCGCATGAAGCTCTCGACCTACGTGCCGGAGCTGATCCAGGCGAACCTGGCGCCCGTTCTCGACACGCTTCTCGGACGCGCCGGGGTGACGGCCGACGAGGTTGCCTGGTGGGCGGTGCACCCGGGTGGGCGGGCCATCGTGGACCGCGTGCAGGAGACCCTCGCCCTGTCCGACGAGCAGGTCGCCGGCTCGAGGGGTGTCCTTCGCGACTTCGGCAACATGAGCAGCCCCACCGTTCTCTTCGTGCTCGACGCGGTGCTCGGGGGGCGGGGCGGGGCACCCCGGGCGAGCCCGGGGGACCACGTCTTCGCGATGGCCTTCGGGCCGGGGTTGACCATCGAGTCGGGGCTCCTGCGCGTGGACGCCGGACGGTGATGGCTCGCGGCCTCTCGCGCCGTGAGCCGGGGCTGGTCGAGTGGATGGATCGGCCGGACTGCGATCCAGAGCGCCTCAGGAACACCTACCGCGACTTCCCGGTCGTGAACCGGTGGCTCGCCGGGTGGAGCCACCTCTACCGGAGGTACCTGCGCCCGGTCCTCGCCGGATCCGCGCCTGGGCGGATCGCGACCCTGCTGGACGTGGGCTCCGGCGGGGGTGACGTGGCCCGCCACCTGGCCGCACTGGCGCGGCGGGACGGGATCGCCCTCGAGGTCACCGGGATCGATCCCGACCCCCGGGCGGTGGCCTTCGCACGGTCGAAGGACGCGCCCGGGGTGCGCTTCCGGACCGCGTGGGCGTCGGAGCTCGAGGCGGTTGGAGAGCGCTTCGACCTGGTCGTCTCGAACCATGTGCTGCATCACCTTCCGGACCATGATCTCAGGTCGTTTCTCGACACGCTGGAGGCGCTCGCCCGCAGGCGTGCGCTCTGCTCCGACATTGCCCGGTCCCGGGTCGGGTATCTCCTCTTCGCCACGGTGACCGCGCCCTTCTTCCGCGACTCGTACCTGCGAACCGACGGCCTCGTTTCGATTCGCCGGAGCTACACGAGGGCCGAGCTCGCCGCCGCGGTCCCGGCGGGGTGGGAGGTCCGCTCGGCCTTCCCCTTCCGACTCCTCGCGATCCGCGACCCGAACCCGGGGTCCGGGCATGCGTGATCCGGTCGAGGCGGGTTACGACGCGGTGGTGATCGGGGCCGGCCCGGTCGGGCTCCTCACCGGCCTCCTGGCGGCGCGTGCGGGTCTCCGCTTCACCGTGCTGGAGCGGGCCGCCGCCCCCTTCCGGCACTCGAGGGCGCTTGGCATCCATCCGCCTGCGCTCCGGCTTCTCAGGTCGCTGGACCTCGCGGACGCCTGCGTCGCGGCCGGCACACGGATCCGGCGGGGGCACGCCTTTCCTGGCTCCGGCGCCCCGGTGGCATCGCTCGAGTTCTCACTGCTGGGCCCTCCCGACGACTTCGTCCTCTCGCTCCCCCAGTGGCGGACCGAGGCGATCCTCGAGGAGGCGCTCGCCCAGCGGGCCCCCGGAGCCCTCCGCCGGGGGGTGTCGGTGGATGCGATCGAGGGGATCCCCTCGGGGGGGGTCGAGGTCGGCGGACGCGGGCCGGAGGGCGATTCCGTGCGCCTGCGGGCCCGCTTCGTGCTGGCCGCGGACGGGCGCCGGAGCACGGTGCGGGAGCGGCTGGGCATCGGGTTCCCGGGGGACTCCTATCCGGCACGCTACCGGATGGGAGATTTCCCGGCAGCCGAGACCGTGGCGCCACCCGGCCTGGCGCTGCCGGCGGACGAGGCCGGCATCTGGATTCACCCCGAGGGGCTCGTCGAGTCGTTCCCCGCCGAAACGGGGCTCAGACGCTGGGTCGTCCAGCTCCCGCCCGACCCCTCCGGCGCGGGCGAAGTGGAGACGCTCGCGGCGCTGATCCTGCGGCGAACGGGTTTCCGGGTGGATCCCGCAGCGGTCCGCATGTGTTCGGATTTCGGCGTGGAGAGGCGCCTTGCGGAGTCGCTGGTCTCGGGTCCGTGCATCCTGCTCGGTGACGCCGCCCACGTGGTCAGTCCCATTGGCGGGCAGGGGATGAATCTCGGCTGGATGAACGCCGCCTCGGCCGTGGAGGCGATCGGGCAGGTCGTGCGCGGCGAGGCCGAGGCCGAAGCGGCGCTTTCGAGCTTCGAGCGGGAGGCCCGGCGACGGGCCCGCGAGGTGGCGCGCCGTGCGGAGCAGAACATGCGCCTCGCGAACCGGGGGCCCTTCCACCGCCCGAGGACGCGGCTCGTCCGCATGCTGCTGGCCTCTCCGTTCCGCCGCGCGATCGCGCGGCGCTTCACGATGCACGGGCTGTGACCGCGCAGGGGACCCGCCGGCTGCGGCGCGCGGCGTGGGCCATCGGTGCCGTCGTGCTCCTCCTGGTGGGCGCGTTCCACCTCCTGACCCGACCCTTCGCACAGCCGGCGCCGGGCGAGCACGGCCCGCTCGACGCCTCCATCTACGAGGGGGAGACCGGCGGCCCGGTCCTCTCGCCCTTCCGCTTCGAGGTGGCCCCGATGGAGCGGCTGATCCTCGTGAACTTCGAGGGAGATCCGGACCGCGTGTACGTGGGCTTCGAACCGCAGGCCTTCGACGACGCCGTGCACGGCAGGGGGCTCCTCGTGATCGGATGGCGAGTCGACGGCCGCGTGGACGTCTTCCACGAGGAGGGGCTCGAGCTGTCCGAGGCCACCTACGGGATCGCGGGGGACGGGCTCAATGCCATGGTGGAGAGAGCGTTCGGCCCGGCCCGGTTCCTTCTCGGACCGGGGGGTGCGGACGTGGAGCTGGCCTTCGACGAGCTCGAAGGACGCCCCGTGCGGCTCCGGGTGCTGGAGACCGACCCCCGCCCGCGGAGGCCCTTCGACCTCCTCGCGCCCATGGGGGCCGCCGCAACCGACCCGCCGGCGCTCCCCCTGGTCTTCCTCCACGACTTCGACTTCGTTCGCCGGGCCGGCACGGAGGTCGTGATCGAGATCGACGGACGCGACCACGCCCCCGACGCCCTTCCGGTGCCCATGGGCGGCGCACGGGTCCACTTCCTGCGCTACTCCCCGGATCCCTTCATCGTGACCTGGAACCCGGGCGGGACGCGTGTCGTCGAGCCGCTCCGACGGTCCGGGGGGCCCGCGGAGGTGCCGGACCTGCAGCGCTTCCTCGACGCGGACGGGGCTCGCTACCTCTTCCACGAGAACCGGGGTCGCATGGAAATGCGCGAGATGCGGCGTGCCCACGCGGGCTCCCGCGGGCTCCACGAGGTGCGGGTGGCCTTCTTCCCGGCCTTTCCGGACCTCGCCGCCCTTCGTCCGGGTGCGGAAACGGCCGGGGAGTTCAGGATCGCCGCGGCGCCCGGGGTGGGAATCGTGACCGGGAACTGGCGTGTCGTGCGTGACGACGCCCAGATTCGGATCGAGGTCGAACCGTCCGGGGGGTGGACACCCAACGAATCCGGACGCATGGTGCGACTCATGTACCGGCTCGTCCCCCTCTTCCGGGACTGGCCGACCACCTACCGCTGGACCGGCGTGCTCGAGGCACCCGGCGCGGATTTCGGGAGCGAGGGCATGGAGAAGGTCGAACTCCGGTCGAGCTGGGTACGGACGCCATGACGA
Source organism: Gemmatimonadales bacterium (assembly GCA_050485725.1). GTDB lineage: Bacteria > Gemmatimonadota > Gemmatimonadetes > Longimicrobiales > Gaopeijiaceae > SKNW01. The sequence goes on from JBJHBX010000064.1 coordinate 9,121, forward strand.
GGCGCGCAAGGCTGCGGGAAGGGCTGGCCGTCGTGGCGCTCCTCGGCGTCGGTGGGGCGTCGGGGGTGGCGCAGGAGCCCGATGCCCAGTTCGAGCGGCAGGTGGCGGGAGACGGACTCGTGCACCTCCGGTGGGTGGCCCCGGTACCCCCGGTGACCGGGCAGCGGCTCCTGGCCCGCTGGACCGTACTCAACCCGACGGGTGCGCCGGTCGCATTCGAGGCGAATCCCTGCGATGTGGAAGGGCGGGTCGAGGCAGCTGCCGGCGGCATGACGCTGTCGGGTGCCGAGGTCGCATGCGCAGCCGGGGCACGGATCCTCGAGCCGGGTGATTCGGCGTGGGTGCAGCTCTCGGGGAGCCTCGTGGCTGCGCCGGGTTCCCGAACCCTCGGGGCCCCCTTCCTCTCGAGGCCGCTCGAGGTCCGGGCCGGCGACGGCACGGGCATCGCCCTTGTACCGGAACGGTTCGCGGGTCCGGGGCGGATCCCGGTGGTTCTCGTGCTCGAGACCTCCGCCGGAAGCCCGGTGACCCGGGGACGCATCGAGGCGCTCCTCGACGATGCCGCGAACGGTCGGGGCGCGGTGATCGTGATGGACGAGGAAGCGGCTCGCGGCCAGGTGGAGACGGCACCCTGGCTTCGCATCCGGATGAACGAGACCGGCGGAGACACATCCGCGGTCGAGGTGAACGCCTGCTGGCACCGGCCCGAGGACGGGGACGCCGGATGCGCCGCCTTCCGGACCCGGCTTCCGGCCGCGAACCCCGAGACCCTTCTGGCGCCCACCGGACCGCTGCGCCGGCTTCTCGTGACCCTCCTGTCGCTCAGGGACCCGGTGCCCTGACCCGGGCCGGAAACCGAGGGGGCGAAACGGATCGGTCCCGGCCGGGCGCCCTCTACGGCGAAAGGGCGCGGGCCACCACCAGGTTCGCGATCCGCATGCGCTGGTCCACCGGCGAGCCGTCGCCGATGTAGGGGGCGAGGAGCAGGTTCCGAAAGCGCATGTCGGGATGGCTCCCGGTCCGGAAGAGGACCCGGTCCGAGGCCACCAGGAGCTCACCATCGACCCAGAGGCGGATCCGGCCGTCGGGGACCCCGATGCCCCCCTCGAGCCGGTTCAGGACCACCGCCGCCTCGACCCGCCGCCACCCGTCGGAACCGGGCGGGGCCGGTTCACCGAGCGCCGAGCGCGACGCGCTCCAGGCCCTCGAGCTGTACCACGAGCCCGGACCGGTTGGGTAGCAGTCGCGGCCGTCCACCTCTCCCACAAGCCCGTTGCAGGCGGCCACCGAGCGCGATTCCCCGAAGGGCCAGTCCTCGAGCCGGCCACCCCCGCATCCCACGAGCTGATCGTCGTTCCTGAGGATGCACCCGGGGTCGACGTTCAGGTTGTCCTGGAGCCCGATGAAGGGTCGCCCCCCGTTCTGCTCGACGTAGACGGTGAGGTGGGTCCGGGCGGGGCCGATGAAGCGGTCGTCGATGTTCGTGGTGAGCAGGAACTCGTGGGGGTGGTAGGGCCGGCCCGAGCCCACCCAGCCCGGGTCGTAGCGGACGTGGTAGGCCAGGTAGACCCCATCGGTGTCGTCGAAGGCCAGGCGGCCGGGGGTACCGTCGGCGCAGACGCTGGCGCCCGGGGGAAAGTGGCAGACGAAGTGCCTGGCGTCCCCTCCGGAGGTGGGCGGGCCCCCGGCCTCGAGCCGACCGCGAGGCCCGTCGAACCAGCCTCGCTCCAGGAACGCGCCGTCGGTGAAGCGCTCGACCCGAAGGGTTTCGCCCTTCCATG
>JBJHBX010000065.1:0-10799 GCA_050485725.1 Gemmatimonadales bacterium
CCCGGTTCGGGTCGTTGGTTCCGGCGTGGAAGGGGGTCGAGAAGTAGGAAGCCCAGGTCGCACCACCACACCCACCTTCGCAGGCGATCTGGAAGTGCCCCCGGGTGTACCCCATGTTTCCGGTCAGTTCGAGCGTGGGCGACGCCATCACCGTGAGGTTGGCCCGCGCGCCCCGGCGGCTGACGGAGTTGTCCCAGTCGGCGCCCTCCTCCTCATCCCAGTTCCCGGAGAGGTGGTAACGGAAGTCGGCGGTTCCCCCGCTCAGGCTCAGGTTGTAGTTCTGGACGTGTCCGGTGCGCCAGAGCGGATTCCCGCGGGCGGCCTCGGTCTGGGCGTAGTTGATCGAGAGGACCTCTCCCGTTGTCGGGTTCCGCCAGTAGTTGGTGGGCACCCGGCCCTCGGCGTCCTGGAACCAGTTCGCGCCCTGGCGAACCGTGAGGTTCCACTGGGGCGTGCCCTGCGCGCCGCGCTTCGTGATGATCTGGATGACCCCGTTCGCCGCCTCGGTCCCGTAGAGGGTGGCCGCGGCGGGCCCCTTGATCACCTCGATGCTCTCGATGTCGTCGGGGTTGAAGTCGTTGATGCGCGAGATCACGCTCGAACCGAAGGCCTGGTTGATCGGTCCCGAGTTCTGCGCGTTGTCCACGCGGACGCCGTCCACGTAGAGGAGCGGCGTATTGGAGAGCGAGAGCGACGACGATCCGCGGATGCGGATCTGCGAGCCGCTACCCACCTGCCCGGTGCCCGGCGTGATCAGCACGCCGGGAGCCCTGGCGTTCAGGAGCGACTGCATGTCGCGCACCGGCGCGATGTCGACCACGTCCGCGGCGCGGATCGACGTCACCACGTTTCCGATGGCCCGGCGCTCGGTGCCTCCGGCGGTACCTGTCACCACCACCTCGTCGAGCGCCACCGCCGAGGTGGTCATCCGGAAGTCGAGGGTGGTTGTCTGCCCGGCGGCGACAAGCACGGTCTGCGTTTCGGCCCTGTACCCGAGCGAAATGGCGCGAAGCTGACGCTCACCGGCAGGCACCCCCGAGAGGATGTAGCGGCCGTCGGCGCCCGACACGACGCCGCGCTGCGTGCCGACGAGCACGATCTGTACCCCGCTGAGCGGGGCTCCGGCCTGGTTCGTGACCATGCCGGTCACGGTTCCATCCTGGGCCACGATCGGTTCCGGGGGTGCTGCGGCGAGCATCGCCAGCGCGGCGAGCCCGGGTAGGACCGCCACCCTGAGCCAGGGTGGGGCGAGTTCGAACGATCGCATGATCATGCGCGTGCCTCCTGATCGGGGGTCCACTGCGATTCCGGGGAGGGCCCCGGATGACGTAACGATACGGGGGGTGTTTCACTGCTGACAAGATTCTCGTCGGAAACGGAAGTCCCCGGCAGGATCCCGTCAGGGCAGGGTGCGGCCGATCCGGCATGGCCCGGCCGCAAAAAAGGCGCCGGGCGGAGGGTTCCGCCCGGCGCCTCATCGGCTCCGGAACCTCGGAGGGGAAGTGGGCCGGCCGCCCCCGTCGAGGGGATCGTCGAGCCCGAGCTTCGGCAGGTCCGCCGGTCAGGTGACGGTCGTCACCGGGGCGCCGCCTCCAAGGGCCAGGAAGAGGCGGAAGGCCACTGCGGAATCGACCTCGATCGATGCGGGCAGCGCCTCGATCCACGCGGCGACCGCGGCTTCGAGGTCGGCGCGGCAGGAGGTGGCCGCCTCGACCGTGGCCTGCGCGTCGGCAGCGCCTTCGAGTCGGGTCCAGAAGGCCGCCTGGGCCACCGCGGTGCGCACGCGGGCATCGACCAGGCCCAGAAGGTCGAGGTCGGTTCCTCCCAGCGCACCCAGCACCGATGCCGAGACCCGACCCTCGAGCCCGGAGCGCTCCGCAGCCAGCGCCGATCGGAGCTCCGCCAGCGTCGTTGCCGAGGCGATGCGGCCCCGGGCGGCTTCGAGGTGGGCCAGTGCGGCTGCCCGGAGCCCCGCCGAGGCGTCGGTCCGGCTTTCGGCGAGCGCCGTTCGCAGTTCGATGTTGGCCAGGAAGGCGGAGCGAACCGACGCGAGTGCCTCGGCGTCCTCGCCGAGGCGCCCGACGACGACGGCGGCGAGTCGCTGGGACGCCGCCGCCGACGCGAAGACGAGAAGCTCCAGCTGGTCGTCACCCGTGGCCCATGCCGACGCGATCGCGCGGACATATGCGCGATGCGCGGTGGCCAGGTCGACGCCGGAGGAGAGAGCGCTCGCGAAGGCCGCCCGCGCATCCGCCGAGGCCTCGGCCCGGGCCTGGGCGCTCGTGCCGCCCGTTCCCGTCGACAGGTGGGCCCCGAAGGCGGCACGCGCCTCGGCGAGCGCGTCAGCCAGCGCCTCGATCCGGGTGGCCGAGGTCGCGGAGGCCCCGGCACCGGCCTCCAGTGCCATCAGGAGCGCCAGCTCGGCGCGGGTCGTCGGATCGAGGCGACCGGTGGCCCGGAGCCGCGCTTCAACCCGGGCCTCGGTCGTGCTCCGAGCCGTGATCGGCGGCACGGCGCTCTCGGCACCGCTCCGGGTCTCCTCCCAGACGAGCGCTTCACCAAGGGAGGCACCCCCTTCCCCCCTGGCCTGGACGACCAGGTCGGAGCGACCCGCGGGGACGCCCTCGATCCGGAACCGCCCGTCGGCCTCGACCTGGGCTTCGGCAAGGACCTCGAAGCTCCCGTTCCCCCGCACGTACCCTGCGGCGGCGGTCCGGACTTCCGCGGTGGCGGTGGTGGCAGGTCCTGGCGTGGGTGCCGGGGCCGAGGCTCCCGCCGCTCCCCCCCATGTGCCGGGCGCCTCCTGCACGCTCCCCGTCAGGACGGCGTCACCGGCGGGGTCGAGGCCGGACGAGCCCCCGTCACAGGCGACGAGGACGAGGGCGACGCCGGACGCGAGCGCGATCCGGCCGCGTGCGCCCCGCCGAACGATCGAAACGATGGATCCAGGCATCTGTGCAACCTCCTCTGAGCCGTGGTTCTGCTCGACATCGAGGACCTCCGCTCCGTCGGTGTTCGACGGTGGAGGCCGGAGGAAGCGATGCGCAAGGGGGGTGCCTGAATCGTCATGTCGTTGCGGCGCTGCGCCTTGCGGGTGCCCTGCACCAGTCTGGTGCACGCCGGGAAGGAAGAGGCTTCCCGATCGGCCCCTGCGGGGCCGGAAGGAACTTCACGGTGCGTCCGGAGCCATCGGCCTCGCCCGCGCCTGCTCCTCGCGGGCCACGCGGCGTCCCTCCTCCACGTCGACCAGCGACAGGATCAGGGCTCCGACGATGAAGAAGGCGGCCACCGACAGGATCGACATGCGACTCGACCCGGTTGCGGTGATCACCGCCGCCATGACGAGGGGACCGAACATGCCCGCGAACTTGTCCATGACGCCGTAGAAGCCGAAGAGCTCGCCCGACTTGTAGGCCGGGATCATGCTCGCGTAGAGCGAGCGCGAGAGCGCCTGGGTGCCCCCCTGCACCATGCCGACGAGCCCCGCCAGCATCCAGAAGTGCAGCGCGTTCGTCATGTGGAAGCCGAGGACGGTGACCCCCAGGTAGACGGCGAGCCCCACGAAGAGCGACCGCTTCGTCCCGATCCGGCCGGCCAGCATCCCGAAGAGGAAGCTGAAGGGCACCCCGATGAACTGCACCATCACGATGGCACCGATCATGTGGCCGCGGTCGATGCCGAGCGTCGCGCCGTAGATCGTGGCCACCCGGATGATCGTACCGATCCCGTCGCCGTAGACCAGGTAGGCCAGAAGGAAGAGGAAGGCGTTCCGGTACGAGCGCAGCTCCGAGAAGGTGGTGAGAATCCGGTTCACCGCGAAGCGGACGACCCCGCCGCCCAGGGCGTCGTCGACCACCTGTTCCGGAGGCGGCTCGGGCACCTTCCGGAGAAGGGGGATCGTGAACACCGCCCACCAGCCCGCCACGAGGGCGAAGGAGATCCGGGCCGGCAGCGTCCCCTCGGGCAGCCCGAAGAGGTCTGGCCGCTGGATCATCAGCAGGCAGAAGGCCAGCAGGATCCCGGCGCCCAGGTAACCGATGGCGAAGGCCCCCGTCGAGACCCGGTCCTCCTCGCCGGGGCGGGCGATGTGGGGAAGGAGCGCGTCGTAGAAGACCACGCTCCCGTTGGCACCCAGGTTCACGAGGATGAAGAAGAGGAGCCCCGCCACCCAGTGCCCCTCCTGCACGAAGAAGAGGAGACCGCACCCCGCCACGCCCAGCGCCGCGAAGGCGGCGAGGAGGGGCTTCTTCACGGCGGTGCGGTCCGTGATGGCCCCGAGGAGGGGGGCGATCACCGCGATCAGGGTGATGCCGACGGTGGTGGCCAGGTAGAAGACCCGTTCCGCGTCGGCACGCTCGAGGCCCGCGGCGGCCACGTCGTAGAAGTAGATGGGGAAGACGGTGGCCACGATGACGGCCCACATGCCGGTCGTGGCCCACTCGTACATGGCCCAGGCCCGGAGCTCGGGCCGGTGGAGCCCGAGTCGTTCGAGGAGGGGGAGGCGCTCAGTCATCGAGCCGGATCCGTGCGGAGAAGTCGTCGGTGTCGCGCCACTCGCGGGCGCGTTCGTTCGCGAACCAGCGGCTGCGGATCTCCTCGAGGCTCCCCTCGTGGTCGATGAGTCCCAGCTCGTGGGCCAGCGCGTCGGAGTAACCGGGTACGAGCACGCGCCAGCTCCGCCCCACCGGCGTCGAGGTCACCCGGTTCACGTGCCTGACGATCCGGGTCGTGCAGTTGTCGAGGATCGTGTGGTAGAAGGCGGGTTCGGTTCGGAGCCGGTTGGCTTCCGCGGCCATGTCGAGCAGGAGCGCGCGGGCACCCTCGGCGCTGGCCCTGGCCGGATAGGTGTAGACGGAGTCGCCCCGGTGCAGGGCCCGGAAGCCCACCAGGTCCCGCTCGTCGCCGGCCACGTAGATGATCTCGAAGCGCCGGAGCATTCCCTTGATCAGCCCGTAGCGCTCGCCCTCCTCCCGGCGTGCCTCGACCGAGATGGCCAGGAAGTCGTCGCCCTCGAACTCGAAGCTCACGAGGGCGTGGGCCGGGCCGCGCCATGCCCTCGAGAAGGGCGTCAGGATGTACCAGACGCGTCGGACGGCGCCGAGGTCGTACTCGCGCTCCTCCCAGAGTGGCTCGAAGGTTGCCGCGCTCGTCCAGGCGAAGTTCCGGACGCCCCGCACGGTGAGCCGGTCCCCGTCAACGACGAACTCCGGCGCCACCCGGTGCTCGTGCGCCCAGTCCCGGTCCGCCGACGGGCGGGGGCCGAAACGCGTCCACGCGCCCAGCGCCAGCGCGACGAGGAGCGCCGCCACGAGGGGCCACGTCCACCAGGTCACCCGCGCCGGCCTCCCCGCGGGCGCGAAAACCCGGAAAGGCTGGCCCCGACCCGAAGAATTCGCATCTTAGGAATCCCTCCCTCCTCCATCCGGAGACGACGTCATGATCGTGACCACCCGCCAGCTCTTCGACCTCGCGTACGGCCGGTTCGCCGTCGGGGCCTACAACATCAACAACATGGAGCAGGCGCTCGGGCTGTTCGAGGGGCACCTCCGGGCCCGGGCGCCTTTCATCGTCCAGCTGTCCAAGGGTGCGCGGGCGTATGCCGGGAGCCGCATGCTCGAGGCGATCCTGCGCGCGGCCGAGGAGCGTTATCCCGAAGCGGTGTTCGCGGTACACCTCGATCACGGCGACGAAGCGACCTGCTACGACGCGATCGACTCGGGATTCTACTCGTCGGTGATGATCGACGCATCCCACGACCCCTTCGAGGAGAACGTGGCGGCGACGCGCCGGGTGGTGGAGCGCGCCCACGCCAGGGGAATCAGCGTCGAGGCGGAGCTGGGGATGCTCGGCGGGGTCGAGGAGGACATCGCCGTCGACGAGAAGAACGCGAAGCTCACCGACCCGGACGAGGCGAAGGCCTTCGTGGAGCAGAGCGGGTGCGACGCGCTGGCGGTGGCCATCGGCACGAGCCACGGGGCCTACAAGTTCTCGGGGGGGCAGGGGATCCACTTCGACCGGGTGGCGGAGATCCAGAAGCGGCTCCCCGGCTTCCCCCTGGTCATGCACGGCTCGAGCTCGGTGCCCCGGGAAGAGGTGGAGCGGATCAACGCGGCCGGCGGCGCCCTCGATCCGAACGCGAAGGGGGTCGACGTGGAGCACTTCGCGCGGGCGATACCCCTGGGCGTCACCAAGGTGAACATCGACACCGACGGGCGGCTCGTCTGGACGCGGGTCCATCGGGAATACTTCCGCGATGATCCGTCCGGCTTCGACTTCCGGAAGCCCGGGAAGATCTTCGTCGAGGCCTACGCGGAGTTCATCGTGCACAAGTCCGACAAGCTGCGGTCGGCGGGCGTGCTGGACGAGGTGAGGGAGAAGCTCTCCTGATGGGTGGGAGCGGATCGAGCGACACCCCTCGCGGCCCTGCCGGTCCGGGCCGCCTGGCCCCCTGGGTCGACCGTCCGGAGCAGGTCGACCGGAACCTGGGCATGGAGCTCGTCCGGGTCACGGAGGCGGCGGCGCTCTCGGCGGCCCCCTTCATGGGCCGGGGAGACGGCAAGGCGGGCGACGGGGCGGCCGTGAACGCGATGCGGGCCGTGCTGGGCACCGTGCGGATGCGTGGCCGGGTCGTGATTGGCGAGGGCGAGAAGGACGAGGCCCCGATGCTCTTCAACGGCGAGGAGGTCGGGAGCGGGGAGCCCCCCGAACTCGACCTGGCGGTGGACCCCGTCGAGGGGACCCGGCTCCTGGCCCTGGGGCGACCGAACGCCATCGCCGTGATCGCCGCGGCGACGCGTGGCGCGATGTGGGACCCCCGGGGCTCCTTCTACGCCGAGAAGCTCGTGGTGGAGGCACCTGCCAGGGACGCCGTGGACATCCGCCTCTCGCCCACCGAGAACCTGAGGCGGGCTGCCGAGGCGCTGGGGCGGCCGGTGGAGCGCCTGACCGTCTTCGTGCTCGAGAAGCCGCGGCACGAGGCGCTGGTACGGGAGATTCGCGCGGCCGGGGCCCGGGTCACCCTGCACACCGACGGCGACGTGATGGGCGCGCTCCTCGCGGCCTACCCCGGGACCGGGGTGGACCTGCTCATGGGCACGGGCGGGACCCCCGAGGCCGTGATCGCGGCGGCGGCGGTGAAGGCGCTGGGAGGGGGCATGCAGGTTCGGCGCAACCCCCAGTCGGACATGGAGAAAGAGCGTGTGTCCGAGGACCCGGAAGCGCGTGCCGCGCTTCTCGACGAGGTCCTCGGCGTCGATGACCTGGTCCGGTCCGAGGACGCCTTCTTCTCGGCCACCGCCATCACCGGGAGCCCCTTCCTGCAGGGGGTGCGCTACGAGCGGGGGGTGGGGGTGACCACCGAGTCGCTCGTGATCCGCGCCGGTTCCGGGTCGATCCGCCACATCCGCGGCATGCACCGGCTCAACTCCGAGCACATCTTCGGGTCGGGGCCCGGCGACGACGGCCTGGACCGGGTGCTGGGGGCGGTGACGGGCTGACGCACGACCCGGATCGGGGTCGCCGACGGCGCTCCATCGCTCAGGTGCCCCGATTCAGGGTGCGGGCCCAGGGCGGTCCCGCGGCCCGGGCGCGCACCCCCGCCTCGCATCCCGGCACATGCGCGCCGGGCAGGTAGCCCGTGCTGACCAGGAACTCCCTCACGATCTGACCGCCGGTGAAGAGGAAGTGCGCGCGGAAGAGCCTGCGCCAGGCGTCGAGATCCCGCGGATGATGGGCGTCGAGCCAGCCCGCGAAGGATCCGTGCGAGGCGCGCATCGCCACGATCCGCCGGGCGTTCTCGATGGCGGCGTTCACCTTCAGGCGGTTCCGGATGATGCCGGCGTCGGCCAGGAGACGTGCCCGATCGGCGTCCCCGTACGCGGCAACCGCGTCGATGTCGAAGTCCGAATATGCGTTACGGAAGTTGGCCCGCTTCTTCAGGATCGTCAGCCAGGAGAGACCGGCCTGGTTGATCTCGAGAACCAGCCGCTCGAAGAGCAGCCGGTCCTCACGCACCGGAAAGCCGTACTCCTCGTCGTGGTAGGGCCCGTGGAACGGGTGACCCCGCGCCGCCTCGCAGTACGATGACGGCGGGCTGGGAGGCCGAGCCGCCGCGGCCGGCTCTGCGTCGCCCTCATCCACGGGCGTGCCAGGCCGCGAGCAGCTCCCGCTCCCGCTCGGGGGCAAGTCCGGCCACCATGTTCGCCTGCCGCTCGGCGGGAAGGGTCCGGAACCACGCCAGCGTGTCCACGGTGATCGTGGCGAGCGAGCGGTAGCTGAGCCCGGCCTCGACCGCCCGGGCGTTCGACGTCTCGGAGAGGACGGCGCCGGGTCCGAACCAGGTCGTCATCTCGGACCAGGGGCGGACCCCCCGGGCCTGGAGGAAGTCGGCGGGGATCCACGTGAAGCCGACATCCAGGTCGCCGGGGAGCGCGGCGCGGATCCCGTGGAGCTGTTCGGCCATGCTCAGCCGGGCCCGCGGCCCCACGGCGTTGAAGACACCGGTGGTTCCGTTCTCGACCATCCGCACCGTCCACTCGGCCAGGTCGCGGGCATCGATGATCTGGACAGGGTCCTCTCCGCTTCCCGGGGCCGCCACCTCGCCTCCGCGGGCGATCCGGACGGGCCAGTACGTGAAGCGGTCGGTCTGGTCGCCGGGGCCGACGATCAGCCCGGGCCGGATGATCGTCGCTCGGTCCCCGAACCACCGGACCGCCTCGCGCTCGGAGGCGGCCTTCATCGGGCCGTAGAGTCGCCCCCCGGCCTCCTGGTAGGCCTCGGGCGTCACGTCGAGGGGGTCGCCCTCGTCATGGGGAAGGGTCGGCGTGTCCTCGTCGATGGCGGCCACCCCGCGCGTGTCATAGGCCGAAAGGGTCGAGATGAACACGTACTGCCCGGTCCGCTCCCGGAGGATCTCGCCGACGTCGCGCACCCAGAAGGGGAGCGTCGTCGGGTTGTCGATGACGACGTCCCACTCCCGCCCCCGGAGCGCGTCGAGCTCGCCGGTGTTCCGGTCGCCGACGAGTTCCTCGACGCCCTCGGGGAGATCGGCCTGCCGCCGGCCCCGGTTGAAGACGGTGACCTGGTGTCCCCGCTCCACCGCGTAGCGGACCTGGTGCGGCCCGGTGAACCCGGTTCCGCCCAGGATCAGCATCCGGAGCGACCGTCGGGCTGGGGCGCCCCCGGTGCCGGCCGGGGGTGGCGAACCCGCCGGCGGGGCGAAGCCGGGCATGCCTCCCGCCGGGCCGGAGGCGCGCGCGTCCAGCGGCAGGAGGAGGGCGCCGCCGGCGAGGGCGGAGGTGCGAAGGAAGCTCCGGCGGTCGGGACTCATGGGGGCCTCGAGGGGGTCGTGGGACGGGCTGCCGTCCGGTTGGACGCAGTCGTGGGCGGAAAAGATGCCACGGCGTCGGGCAGACAGAAAGGCCGGCGGTGCCCGGCACCGGGACCGGAGCCTCGACCCGCCGCGCCGGAATCCCCGGCGTCAGCCCCAGCGTTCGGCCACGTCGTCCGGGTCGAGGGCGCCGGTGTAGAGCGCCATGCCGAGGACCGCCCCCGCGGCTCCATGCTCCGCGAGGAAGTCCAGCTCGTCCGTCGTCGTCACGCCTCCCGAGATCCATACCGGATGCGGGGAGGCATCGATGACCCCCGCTACGCCGTCCCGGTCGATGCCCTCGAGCCGCCCCTCGCGCCCGACGTCGGTGCAGAGCACCCCCGCCAGGGGGAGCGGTGCGAGGGCCTCCAGGAAGGAGTGGATGCGGAGCTCGCTGGCCTCCGTCCATCCACGCCGCAGCACGACCCCGTCCCGGATGTCGGCCGCAACCGCGATCCGCCGCGGGTGGTGCCCCGAGATCCCGGCGAGCCAGTCCGGATCCTCGACCGCGCGGGTCCCCACGATGACCCGGTCGATCCCGGCCGCGAGAAGCGCCTCGACGCGCGCCGCATCGCGGACGCCGCCCCCGACCTGGATCTCCACGATCCTGCCCGGGGTGCGGGGACTCCGCAGGGCCGCCGCGATCTCCCCGATCAGCGAGAGGTTGTCGCCGGTTCCGAGTGCGGCGTCCAGGTCCACCAGGTGGAGGGTGCGGAAGCCGCGTCGGGTCCAGTCGAGGGCCACCCCGACCGGGTCGGGAAGCGACACCCGTTCGTCGTCGGGGCGCCCGCCCACGAGCTGGACGCAGCGTCCGCCCTTCAGGTCGACGGCCGGGATCGCCCGGAAGGCCTGCGGGTTGGCAGTCACCGGCGCACCTCCGCCAGGAAGTTCCCGAGCAGCCTCAGCCCCTGGGTCGAGCTCTTCTCCGGATGGAACTGGACACCCCAGGTGCGCCCCTTCCGGACGGCCGCCGCGAAGGTCTCCGCCTCGCAGGTGGAGCGGGCGATGACCACCGAAGGGTCGTCGGGCTCGCACACGAAGGAGTTCGCGTAGTAGGCGGTGAGCCCCTCGAGCCCCGCGAGCAGGGGGTCGGGAAGGATCTCGACGTCGTTCCATCCCATCTGGGGCACCACGCTCGCCTGCAGGCGGCGCACCCTTCCATCAAGCAGGCCGATTCCCCGGCCCGCGCCCTCCTCGCTCCCGGTGAAGAGGATCTGCATGCCCAGGCAGATGCCGAGGCAGGGGAGTCCCTGCTCGAGGGCAGCGCGGATCGTCTCCCGGGCGCCGGGCGGGTCGAGGGCCTTCACGGCGGCACCAAAGGAGCCGACACCGGGAAGGACCAGGGCGTCGGACGCCACCGCCTCCGTGGCGTTCCGGGTCACGCGGACCCGTGCGCCCCCCGCCTCGAGTCCCTTGGCCAGCGAGTGCAGGT
>JBJHBX010000066.1:0-10724 GCA_050485725.1 Gemmatimonadales bacterium
ACCCGGCTCCGACGGCCTCACCCTCCGCCCCCAGAAGCGTGAGGAGCTGGCTCGAGAGGGCCTGACGCGACGCCTGCTCGGGGTCGTCCTTCCGCGGCTTCCTGGATCGTGAGGCCTTCTCCTCCGACTCGATGCATTCGAGGAGCGACCATGCCATGATCCGTACCTGGCCCTCGAACCGCTCGCGAGCCAGGTCCTCGCCTCGCCGGGCGGCCTCCCTCCCCTCGTCGCGGCGGCCGAGCATGACCGCGCCGCGGGCGACCTCGATCCATGCCTCCGCCACGCCGGCGCCCGGGGGCGTTCGGTTCAGCTCGTGCCGGAACCGCTCGAAGCCCTCCGCGTCACCGACGCCGGCCGATGCACGCGCGAGGGAGCCCAGCGCGACCGGCCGTGCCGGCTTCGGGATCTGCGGGTACGCCGCGCGCAGCACGGGAAGCGCCTGCGCGTAGGCTCCGCGGTCGATCCAGCCCATGGCCAGGTCATGCGCCAGGACCGGCAGCTTCCGGTGGCCGGCCCCGTAGGCCTCCGCGGCCTGCGATGCGTAGCGGGCGGCAGCGGCGCTGTCGCCGGCGTAGGACTCGAGCACGAAGAGGTCGTGCAGTGCCATGGCCCGGGTCTCGGCGAGCCCCTGGCGGGTGGAGCGACGGAGCGCCTTGATGTAGCTCCTGCGTGCGGCGGGAAGCGCCCCACGGCGCCGCATCATCGTACCGTGCGCCAGGTACGCACGGACGTAGGCGTCCCAGTCGCGGCACTGCCGGGAGAGCCCCACCGCGCGGTGGAACCAGGCCTCGGCTCGACCGTATTGTGCGAGGTCGCGGGAGGCGCGCATCATGTCGAGGGCGAACCGGGGGTTCGAAGGGCAGCTCAGTGCCGCCGCCTGCCGGAACTCGAGCGCGGTTGCGGAGAGCCCTTCGCCGTCCGCCCAGCCGGCGAGTGCGGCGCAGGCCACGCCAACCTCCTCCGCGTCGATCGTCGCCGGAGCCTCGACGAGCCGGGTCAGCGTCTCGACCGGATGATCGATGGACCGTGGCTCGCCGGAGGTGACCGACAGGTACTCGGCACGACGGCGGTCACCCGCCCCGCCGTCGAAGAGCGACCCCCGTTCCGACGGCTCGGCCTGGGCCCAGAGGAGGACGGAACGGAGGGCCTTCCACAGAAACACCCCGAATGCGTCGGACTTCTCCCCCAGGATCAGGAGTCCCTCCGGACCCGGCGCATTTCCGTCCCTGAGGGGAGGCGGAGGAATCCGCCAATGTCGTCTCGTCTTCGTCCGACGCTTCCTGCCGCTCGCTCGCTCCATGGTCTCTCCGTGTCGGGGGGCACTTTCGACCGCAAAGTAGCACGCCAACGGCGCCGCGTCCATGCTGCTGATCAACGGCCCGTCCGGGAGCCTCCCTGTCCGCGGCTTTACGGCAGGCGCGGGCCGGTGTTAATACTGTCCCCCCCTCGGCGTGGGCGCACGCGGATTGACCGCGACTCCGGAAGATGGCGACGCCCCTCCGATCCAGAACCCGCGACCCCGCAGGAGGCCGACGCTTGAACGGATCCTCGAACCCCGCACCCCGCTCCGGGCTCTCGGGGCTGGCTGATCGGGCCCTGAACATCGTCGAGAGGACCGGGAACAGGCTCCCGGATCCGATCACCCTCTTCGTCCTCTTCATGGGGATCGTGCTCGTTGTCTCGTGGCTGGCCTACCTCTTCGGAGCTTCGGCCGTCCATCCGGGCACGCAGGAGGAGATCCGCGCGGTGAACCTGCTCACCGCAGAGAGCATCCAGCGGATCCTGATCGAGATGCCCCGGACCTTCACCGACTTCCCGCCTCTCGGGCTCGTGCTCGTGGTGATGATCGGGATCGGGGTGGCGGAGCGGACGGGGCTGATCGAAACGGCGCTGAAGGGGTTCGTGCGCTCGGTGCCAGGGTGGCTGGTCACCACGGCGATCGTCTTCGGGGGGCTGATGTCGTCGCTGGCGGTGGACGCGGGCTACGTGGTCCTGATCCCGCTCGGGGCCGTGATCTTCCACGGCATGGGGCGGCATCCCATCGCCGGGCTCGCGGCGGCCTTCGCCGGGGTCTCGGCCGGCTTCAGCTCGAACCTGATCCTGACCGCCCTCGACCCGCTCCTGGCGGGCTTCACCGAGCCGGCGGCGCAGCTCGTCGACCCGGACTACCGGGTCGATCCCACCGCCAACTGGTGGCTCATGGCGTCGCTCGTACCGGTCTTCACGATCGGCGGGACCCTCGTGACGGAGAAGATCCTGGAGCCCCGCCTCGGCACGTACACCGGGGGACTCGAGGTCGAGGAGGAAGAGCCGCTCACGCGGGAAGAGCGCCGCGGGCTGCTGGCGGCGGGCCTCACCGTGCTCGTCACCCTCGGGGTCATCGCGTGGTGGGCGATCCCCGAGAACGGCGTGCTTCGCGGCCCCGAGGGCGAGATCGCCCCCCTCCTGTCGTCGATCGTGGCGCTGATGCTCTTCGTCTTCTTCCTTCCGGGGCTCGTGTATGGCCTCGTGACCGGGAAGATCCGGAGTGACAAGGAGGTCGCATCCATGACTTCGGAGACGATGTCGTCGATGGGCGCATACATCGTCCTGGCCTTCGTGGCGGCCCACTTCATCGCCTTCTTCAACTGGTCCAACCTGGGGCTCATCGTGGCCATCAGCGGGGCCGGCTTCCTCGACGCGATGAACTTCACCGGCTATCCGCTGATCGTGGCCTTCATCCTCGTCTCGGGCTTCATCAACCTCTTCATCGGTTCGGCCTCGGCGAAGTGGGCGATCATGGCTCCGGTCTTCGTTCCGATGCTGATGTTCCTGGGCTACTCGCCCGAGCTGACCCAGGCTGCGTACCGGATCGGCGACTCCTTCACCAACGTGCTGACCCCGCTCCTCCCGTACTACCCGCTCGTGATCATCTTCGCGCAGAAGTACGAGCGCGACATCGGGCTCGGAACGCTGATCTCGGCCATGCTCCCCTACTCGGTGGTCTTCGCCTTCACCGCGATCCCGATGCTGATCCTGTGGATGGTCCTGGGGCTCCCCCTCGGACCCGGCGCGCCGATGGAGTACGTGCTCCCCTGACGACCCCCTGACATTCTTGCCCGGCGCCAACCCCGGATCGTAGCTTCGGGACGTTCCCCCTGCGTCCCCACCGCTGGAGACCCATCATGACCTTCGACGGAACCCGCGTCGGAGGGCTGCGCCGCGCCATGCTCGCCGGGATCTTCCTGGCACTGTCCGCGCCCGCAGGCCTCGAAGCCCAGAGCCAGGCGATCCTGGCCGAGGGGTACCTGACCCCCGCAGACGAGATCGCGAACCTCGTCGCGTCGAACCGGCACGAGTCGGTCCTGCTGACGAACCTGGGCCCCGACGGGCGCCATTTCCTGAACGCCGAATCCGAGGGGATGCCGGCCCTGGAGCAGCTCGCCCGTCGCTACTACCGGCTGGCGGGGGTGGCCATCGACCCCGCGGCGAACCGTTTCCGGAACCTGACCACCGGCGCGGTATCGGGGCTCGAGCTGATCGAGGCCGAGAC
The DNA here is from genome assembly GCA_050485725.1 of Gemmatimonadales bacterium. Lineage (GTDB taxonomy): Bacteria > Gemmatimonadota > Gemmatimonadetes > Longimicrobiales > Gaopeijiaceae > SKNW01. The sequence continues at coordinate 3,533 of JBJHBX010000066.1, forward strand.
CGGGGCGCGGACCAGCGTCCAGGTGCCGTCGGGGGCGCGGGTGTCCGGCGCGACCTGGTCTCCGAACGGACGGCAGGTGGCCTTCCTCGTCCACACCGACGCGGAATCCCACGCCTGGGTCGCGGATGTCCCGAACGGCCGTGCCCGGCAGGTCACCCGGACCCCCCTCCTGGCCACCCGCGTGACCGGGATCCAGTGGTCCGGCGATTCCCGGTACCTCTTCGCCGTGGTGCTCCCCGAAGGTCGGGGTGCCGAGCCGGCGGCCCCCCGGCAGCCCTCGACCCCCCTCGTGCGCGTGGCGTCGGGTGACGAGAACCGGCTGCGCACCTACCCGAGCCTGCTCCGGGATCCCCACGACCAGGCGCTCTTCGAACACTACACCACGGGGCAGCTCGTCCGGATCGAGGTGTCGAACCGCCGGGTCGAGCGGATCGGCAGTCCGGCCATGATCGAGATGATCAGCCCCGCACCCGGGGGCGAGCACGTTCGCATCCGCACCACGCAGAGACCCTTTTCCTACATCGTCCCCGCTTCGCAGTTCGCCGACCTGGAGGAGATCTGGGACCTGGATGGGAACGCGCTTCACGAGATCAACCGTCGCGAAGTCCGCGAAGGGGTGCAGGGGCAGGGCGGGGGTGGCGGAAACAACGCCGGCGACCCCCGGCAGCTGAGCTGGCGTCCCGACGGGTCGGGGCTCTCCTTCCTCCAGCGGGAGCCGGCTCCTGCCCGGGACACTGCCGATGCAGCGGACGACCGGCCGTCCGGGCAGGGTTCGGCCGGTGGATCGAACGCCCGGAAGGACCGGGTCATGCAGTGGCTTCCGCCCTTCGGCGATGATGACCAGGTCGTCGTCTACGAGAGCGAGACCGAGATCCGGAGCGTCCAGTACTCCGAGGACATGCGCTGGCTCTTCCTGACCGAGCGGGTGCGGAACACGGACCGCCTCTACGCGGTGCACCTCGACGACCCGTCGACGCGCCACGTGATCGTCGAGTCCGATTCCGAGGACTGGTACGACAGCCCCGGCACCCTCCTGACCCGGACGAACGCGCTCGGCGAGTCCGTGGTCCGGATGTCCACCGACGGCGAATCGGTCTACCTCTCCGGCACGCGGTTCTTCGAGAACGCCGAAGAAGAGGCCCCGCGCCCCTTCATCGACCGGGTCCACGTCCGGACCGGCGAGAAGGAGCGGGTCTTCGAGTCCGCCGCCGACGTGTTCGAGCGGGTGACCGCAGTCCTCGACGACGACCTGGACCGGATCATGCTCGCCCGGGAGTCCCCCTCGATGGTGCCCGATTCGTGGCTCCTCGACCGGACCACCGGAGCGCGGACACAGGTGACGCAGAACGCGGATCACCACCCGGCGGTGACGGCCGCCCGGCGCGAGCGCATGCGGGTGACCCGGGCCGACGGCTTCAGCTTCATGGTCGACGTGACGCTTCCCCCCGACTACGTCGAAGGGACCCGGCTACCGGCCATGTTCTGGTTCTACCCCCGGGAGTACGTGGACCAGGAGGCGTACGACCGGAGCACCCGGACGTACAACCGGAACCGCTTCCCGACGGTGGGCGCCCGGTCCATGGAGATCCTGACCGCCGCCGGCTACGCGGTGGTGCAGCCGGACCACCCCATCGTGGGTCCCTCCGACCGGATGAACGACAACTACATCACCGACCTCAGGCAGAACCACCTGGCCGTCATCGACGCCCTCGATGAACAGGGGTGGATCGACAGGCGCCGGCTGGCGCTCGGGGGGCACTCCTATGGCGGCTTCGGGACGATCAACGCCATGGTGCAGACGCCTTACTTCCGGGCGGGAATCGCCGGTGCGCCGAACTCGAACCGACTCCTGACCCCCATCGGGTTCCAGGGTGAGCGGCGGCCGCTCTGGGAGGCGCGCGAGACGTACCTGACCATGTCGCCCTTCCTCTACGCCGACCAGCTTTCGGGCGCGCTCCTGATCTACCACGGCGAGGACGACCAGAACGTGGGGACCTTCCCCGACAACTCGTGGCGCCTGATCCACGGGCTGAACGGCCTGGGCAAGACCGCGGCCCTGTACATGTACCCCTACGAGGACCACGGGCAGGTGGCCCGGGAAACGCTCCTCGACATGTGGGCGCGCTGGGTGGCCTGGCTCGATCACTACGTGAAGGACGCCGACGTGAACCAGCCTCCTTCGCCGGTCACGCTGGTGGCCGACGACGATGCCGACGATGGTGATGCCGCCGGGAGCGGCGAGATCCGGAGGCGCTGACCCGGAGCGGTACCCGGCGCGAGGTCACGGAGGGGGTCGCTCCACCTGACGGGTGGCGCGGCCCCCCTTCCCTTTCCGGGGATGCGAACCCGGGGGGCGTGCCTACCGTACCAGGCGCATCACCGGGAAGTCCCCGACCGTGGCCAGGTGCCGGAAGCTCTCGTAGCCGATGACGCCGTGCATCGATCCGGGCTCGAGCAGCACCGCGGCCAGAACGCCCCGGAGCTGTGAGGTCAGGACCACCGCATCCCCGGGCTCGGCCGCATGGCGTCCCCTCGAGGCCTGCACGCTGGCGATGGACTGCTCCGACTCGAGGAACTGCGTCCCGAACCCGGTGATCCGGAGCCGCTCGACGGGAAGCTCTTCCGCGATCTCCAGGATGCCCACGTCGACGTGGTGGCGGCGAAGGAGCTCGATCAGCGCCTCCTCGCTCCGGGGGATCACGTAGCCTTCGGGAAGCGCGGTGGAGGCGCCCTGTCGCACGAGCGGGTACCACGCGTCGATCCGAGCCGTGACGGTGTCGCCGGTGACGCGCCACTCCCCGTCCTCGTCCCGGACCACCGCCTCGACCGGAACTTCGAGGGGCCGTCCGTCGCGCCCCCGATCCATCGTCAGCACCACCCGGTCGATCCGGCCGGCGATGGCGCGTTCCCGGGCGCCGTGCACGGCATCGCGGATGGCCGCCCCCTCGTCGGCGGTGAAGCGGAGGAGAGCCTCGATGGCCGTGCGCTGGGCCGCGGCGCGGCGAGCCATGTCCGCGGCCAGGGGCTCGGAGCGCTTCCCCTCGAAGATGAAGGAGAGGGTGTGCAGCAGCGCCAGCCCCTGTCTTCCGTCGTTGGGGTTCGCAGTGGACCACCGGAGCCGCTCCGGCGATCCCACCACGTAGTTGTGTCCGGTGTACCCGGCCTCTTCGAGGGCCGCGATCCCGAAGGGGAGGAACCCCTCCTCGGCGAGCCTGCGGATTGCCGGATCGGTGTTCAGGTTCGTGGGAAGCCCGATCTGGACGTCCCAGAGGCGGAGCCATCCCTGGTCGAGCCACGCGCCGCTCCACGGATTGTACTCGTGGACATCCACCGCCACCTCCGGCTCCCAGCGGTGGAAGAGGGCCCGGAGCGCTTCGACCTCGGGGCCGTCCAGGATCAGCCAGCTCCGGTTCAGGTCGGTTCCCGCATCGTTCGTCCGGCGGTGGAGCTCGCTGCCATCCGGATTCACCTGGGGAACGAGGAGCACGTCGACCCGTTCGAGGAGGGCGTCGTGGTCGCCTCGTGCGAGCTCCAGTGCGAACTCGAGGGCGGCCTCCTTCCCCGAGGGTTCGTTGCCGTGCTGCTGCGCGTACACCAGGAGCATCAGCTTCCCCTCCCGGTCGGCGCCGAACGAGCCCGTGCTGACCTCCAGGTAGGGAAGGTCGCGACCCCCCACCGAGGTGCCCATTTCGCGGAGGGTGACCCGCTCCGACGCTCCGTCGAGGCGTCTCAGGAACGCCATCAGGGCCTCGTGCGACGTGAGGGAGTCGTGGCCGGCCTCGGCCAGGGGGGTCTGCGTGGGAAGTCCCTGTCGAACCGTCGCCGGGGGGGCGTCCACTTCCCCGCGCCAGGGGAGGGCGTCGCACCCGGTCGCGAGGACGAGGGCCGGAAGGAGCAGCATGAGCCCACGGAGGGCGCGAGACGGGGGAGGGCGCTTCACGATGGATCTCCGGCAGGATTCGGCGGGGTCCGGGCCTCGACGGGCGACGCGGCGGCAGGCCAGGCTGCCACGGGCTCCCGGATGCGGGCCAGCAGGTCGCGGAGCGCCTCGGCAAGCCTCCGCTGGTCGGCGAGGAGCCTCCCGCGGACGTCTTCCCGGCCCCTCAGAAGGAGGAAACGCCGCAGGTCGAGGATCGCGTTTCGCCAGCGGGTCCGGATGCGAAGGGTCAGGAACCCGGTCAGCGGAAGGATTCCGAGGAGCCCCAGCGCCGGCTGCCACCCCCGGAACTCGAGTGCCAGCGCCGACAGCAGCACGACCCATGCCCCGCACGCCACGGTGCTCGCGAGGACCCGGTAGGTGGCCTGTCGGTCGGGGGTGAGGCGGAACCTCGGCTCCGCCCTGCGGACCAGCGTCCACGGAAGCCAGAAGACGAGGGTCCCCACCAGCGCCAGGGGGAGGGCGAAGCCGAAGAAGAGGAGGTTAGAGAGGGTCCAGCGGACCGCGACGAGGGCCCTCGGTCGAAGGTGGAGATCGCGGGGGGTGAGACCGGCCCTGTGGAGCACCCGGGCGTGGGCGGCGAGGTCCCGGTGGAGCGCCTCCACCTCGGCTCCCCCGGTCGCCCGCGCGCGCTGGAGCGCGTCGGCGGTTCGCCGCATGCGGGCCAGCCAACGGACCAGGTTCCCGCGCCCCCTCCGGACGAACTCGGCGTGGTGGACCGCCTCGGCGATCTCGACGATGGGAAGGTCGTCCCAGTCGGCGAGGTTCACGGTCACCCGACCGAGCGACGCCTCGATCCGCTGCGTGAGCTCGCGGACCGCAGCCGGCGTCTCTCCGGCTCCCGCAAGGTCGGACCATCGAACGGGTTTTCCCACGAGGAGGAGCGCATCGGAGCGGAACCGCTCCTTCCCGCCCCGGAAGGTGATGCCGACGGGGAGGACCGGAAACGCGGTTCCCAGCGCCTCCGCGGTGGCCAGTGCGATGCGGGCGGCACCGGTCTTGAGGGGGACCATCGACGGCTCGGAATGGGTGAAGCCCTCGGGGAAGACACCCACCGCCGACCCGCCCAGCAGGGCGTCCCGGACGGCACCGAACGACGCCTGGTTGCGGCCCATCTCGTCGGGCTCCTCGCTTCTCCGGAAGACGGGAATCGCCCCCGAGCCCCGGACGGCCCATGCGATGGACCGCTTGCGGAAGAGATGCGCCCCCGCCAGGAAACGCACGGGGCGGTCCGCGGCCACCGCCACCAGGGCCGGGTCCAGGAGGGAGTTCGGGTGGTTCGCGACGAGGAGCACGGGGCCCGTACCCGGCACCCTCGTCCCCACCGCCCGCACCTGGTAGTAGGTGCGGGCGATGAAGACGAAGATCCGGTGCAGGTGGCGTCGCCACCAGCCGGGACGGTCCTCGACGATCCGGGTCAAGGTCGGGTCAGCGGTCCTCCGCGTCCTGGGCCACGGGCTGTCCCGCGTGCAGGTTCCCGTGGTTCAGGAGTGCGTTGAACACGAGCGCGTATGACCCCTGCGTGCCGCCGCGCCAGAAGGGATTGAAGGAGAACATCACCACGTGTCCCTGGCCCACGCGGACATCGACCAGCGCAGGTGAGCCGACGAGCTCCCGGCCGGCCACGAGACCACCCGAGATCAGGAGCTCCGTGGGCTGCTGGGCGAAGCGGAAGACGGTCCGGACGTCGGCGTTCTGCGCACCCCCGCCGAAGCCCCCGAATCCCCCGCCGAATCCCCCGCCGGCCTGGGTCCCGTCCTCCTCCATCCGCTCGCGGAAGGCGGCGACGCTCTGCTGGCCCCAGTCCCGGCCCTGAGCCTGGACCACGTCGCGCTCGTCCACGCCGCCACGCCCGGACCGACGGGCCGTGGTGCCTCCATCGGGCTGCGAAGGCTGCGCCGCGCCCGGGCGCGGGCGACCGTCGTTGAAGATCGGACCCTGCCCCTGGTTGAAGTAGACGCCGAGCTGCTCGTCGTACCCCCACGCCAGGGGGCTCGCGGCGTCGGAGCGGTCCACCCGGAACACGCCCCCCGGCGCCCATAGCTCCGAGGTCTCGCGGACGGATACCCCCGGGGCGAGGCCGAAGTGGATCGGGAGCTGCGACGAGTTGGTGAGCGTGACAAGGGTCCCGCCGGCCTCGACGAAGCGCTGCAGGTTCATCACGCCCTGGAGTTCGAGCCCGCCCCGGATGTCGGGCGACGAGGCCTGGCGTCCGATGTGGGGGGTGTGCTCCGAGGCCTGCCAGGGGATCGGGTCGGGGCCCTGGACACCGTTCAGGAGCTGGAGGGCGCTGTTGACCGACGGGCCCATCAGGATCACGTCCCAGCGGTCCTTCAGCTCGGGCGTGTCGCGGATCACGTGGACCGAAACGTAATCGTACGGAATGCCGTACTCGTCGAGTCCCAGCCGCAGCCACCCCTCGTTCTGGGTGGTCAGCCAGGTGTGCATCAGCGCCACCCGAGGGAGCGCCACGGGATGGGTGTCCACCGAGGGGAGCGTGCCCACGGCGACGGCCTCGAATCCGTAGTCACGGGCGGCCGTCTCCAGGGTCTCGGCGATCCCCGCGCCGTTCCCGTCGGCCGGAATGATGAAGCTTCCCGGCCGGAAGCTGCGCCCGGCTGCCTCGAAGCCGGAGCGCGCCGCGTTCATGCGAAGCTCCGGGTGGGCGAAGCGGAAGGCCGCGAGGTTGTTGTCGGCGTTGTAGTTCACGAGCCAGGCCGCCGCTGTGCCCGAGCCCGAGACCACCCCGCCCGTGGGGCGCACGGTTCCCTCGACGCGCTCCATCGGGGCGTCGAGGAGCTCGACCTCGTCGACGCGGACCGTCTTCGCGTTGTAGAGCGGCCCGAAAGTCCAGCCCACGTCATCGTAGGGGCGGGGATCGTCCGGCGAGTAGTACTGGCGGTCGAGGAGCATGTCGGCGCCCCGGGAGTAGGGCTGGTCCATGCGCACCACGTAGCTCCCCTGGGGGAAGACCCTTTCCCCGATCCGGATCTGCGAGGTGGCCCGGTGGACCTCGACCCCGTGGCGCTGCAGCGTCTCGAGGGTCCGGGCCTGCTGGCCGGGCCTGGGATCATCCGCGGGGAAGACGTATCCCGCCGGCCCCTCGACCCGGGCCTTCGCCACGGAACGCTGCGACTTGATCCAGAAGTTCGACAGGTACTCCTCGCGGTTCGTCGCCACCTCGTTCAGCGCGATCAGGAGTGCCGACTGCTGGAGGTTCACGTTGTTCCGGATCGACCAGACCACCTGGCGGAG
>JBJHBX010000067.1:0-10650 GCA_050485725.1 Gemmatimonadales bacterium
CCCAGGCGCAGCACGCTTCGACGCTCCTCCTGCCCCGGGGTGCGTTCCTCCTGGAGGGTGCCGGGACCTTCTCGCAGATCGAGGCGCGCTTCGGAGACGAGGGACGGCGGCTCCTGGGCGGGGATGCCTTCGAGGGCGCGATCGGGGAAGCCCGCTTTTCCGCCATCGCGGACGAAGGGGACCGGATCCGGGCACTCGTGGGAGGCGCCTCCGAGACCCTTTCGGCTGGACGCTTCATCGGCCGGTTCGAGGCCAACGAGCAGCGCGTACCCTTCCGGGCGGGGTTCGGCCTCCTGGACCGGGTGTCGGTGGGGGTCACCGTCCCAATCGTGCGAAGGCGACTGGATGCGCACCTGCAGATCTCCGGCGGGGACGCCAACGTCGGCCCGAACCCCCTGACCGGGGGCCAGGCCTCGGAGGTCAGCGGATTCCGCTCCGGGGCGACCTCGGCGCTCTCCACCCTCCGGTCCTCGGTGGATGCGGCCTGCCAGGCCGAGGGAGACGCCTCGGAGGCCTGCATCTCGGGCCGCGCCGCCGAAACCCGGGTGGCCGACTTTCTCGCGGAGCTGGACGCAGCCTGGAACGAACTCGATCTCTTCCCGCTGGCGGGGAGTCCCCTGGGCACGGCCCTCGCGGCGCGCTGGAGCCAGGCGAGGACCGACCTGGCCGCGTGGGGGGCGGAAGGGCCCGCGGCGGTGCCCATGGCCCGACCGGCCTCGGCGCAGCAGCTCGAGCAGTACCGGACCCGGTACTCGGACCCGGTCTGGTCCACGGAGGGCTTCCCCGTGACCACGCCCGACACCTACTTCACACTCGGCGACGTCGAGGCCCATCTCGTGGTAGGGCTCTTCGGACATGGCGGGCCCGATGCCGGGGCCGCCGAGCCCGGGGGCCTCCGCGTCCGGAGCGCCGTCGAGGCTTCGATGCGCTTCGCCACCGGCGAGGTGGACTCCTTCGCGGTCTTCGTGCCCTCCGACGGCCTCACGGGGCACGGCGGGTTCGGCATCCGCTGGGTCACCGACGTCCTGGCCGGCCGGCGCGCCGGGATCCTCGTGGACGCCGCCTGGCAGACCTTCACGGAGAGCGAGGGGGTGATGCGGGCGGTCGACCCGGGAAACGGGTGGAACCCGGCCGCGGCCAGGGTCCTCGCCGAGGGCGCTCCGGGTGATCGCATCCGCCTCGGGGTCACGCCCCGCTTCATGCTCGCGCCCGGCGTCTCTCTCGGCGCCGGGTTCCAGGTGGTCCGGACCGCCGAGACGGAGTGGCGGTTCCGGACGGATCCCGGAGCCCCCGGCACCGGGAACGGCAGCGAGCCCGGAAACGAGGCCCTCTCACCCGTGCGGGTCATTCCAGGATGGACGGCGCAGCAGGCGCTCGTGGAACTGCGCTTCGCCGGCTGGGATCCGCCGGTGGTGGACGGCCTCCCCTTCCCCACCGAACTCAGGGTCCGCGCGCTGCGTTCGGTGGCCGGCACGGAAGGCGCACCGGTTGAGACACGACTCGAGATGGGCGCCCGCATCCTGCGAAGGCGCTGAGGTTTCCGGGGCCACTCATCCCGGTGCCGGACCGGACCCCTGCCGCTACCCGGCCAGCAGCTCTCCGGCGTGACGCCGCGACGTCTCGGACTCGGGGTCGCCACCCAGCATCCGGGCGATCTCGACGACCCGATCCTCGCCTTCGAGGGCGGTGACCCGGGTGGAGGCCACCCCTGACTCGGCCACCTTCTCGACCCGGAAGTGACGTCCACCCCGGGCGGCGACCTGCGGAAGGTGGGTGATCACGAAGACCTGGTGGTGCCGCGCAACCTCGGCGAGCTTCCGGCCCACCCCCACCGCCACCGTGCCCCCGACGCCCGCGTCGACCTCGTCGAAGATCAGCGTCGGAACCCGGTCCACCCGGGCCAGGATCGCCTTGAGCGCGAGCATGACCCGCGAAAGCTCGCCTCCCGACGCGATCCTCGAGAGTTCGGCGAGGTCGAAGCCGGGGTTCAGCGAGGCCAGGAAGCGCACCCGCTCGGCCCCCCCCGCTCCAATCGCGTCGCGGGGCTCGAGGGCCACCTCGAAGCGGGCCCCGGACATGCCCAGCTCCGGGAGCACGGCCCGCACCTCGCCGGCCAGCCGCTCCGCCCCCTCCGCCCGGAGCGCCGACAGCGCCGCGGCCGAGGCCGCGAGGGCCGCCTCGGCGCGTGCAAGCGCCCGATCCAGCTCCTCCCGGGCGATCCCGGCACCGTCGAGTTCGGCGAGTTCGGCGGAGAACGCCTCCGCCGCCTTCGCCACGTCGGAGAGCGCCGGTCCATACTTCCGACGGAGCCGATGCAGGGCGTCCAGACGGGCACGCATCGCCTCGGCCTGCCGGGGGTCCACGTCGACGCCGGCCGCGTAGCTGCCCGCCGTTCTCCCTGCCTCCGTCACCTGGTGGAAGGCGGAGTCCACGAGCTCCACGAGAGGCGCCAGGGAGGAGTCGAGCCGTGACAGTCTCCGGAGGCGGTCCCGCGCCGCCGCCACGAGCTCCGAGGCCGAGCCCTCGCCCGCGTAGAGCACCTCGTGGACCGCCTCGGCCTCGCGCACGAGCTCCTCGGCGTGGTCCGCCCGTGCCAGCTCCTCCTCGAGCCTCGCATCCTCCTCCGGCTCCGGGTCGACTTCGCGGATCTCCGTGAGCTGGAACCGCAGGAAGTCGGCCCGCTGCGCCAGTTCCCGTGACCGGGCCTCTCGGGAGGCGATCTCCTCCCGAAGCGCCTGGCACTCGGCGTACCGTGCCCGGACGGCGCCCGCCGCCGCCTCGGCCCCGGCGAAGGCGTCCAGGATCGTCCGCTGCTCATCGGCCCGGATCAGGGTCTGGTGGTCGTGCTGGCCGTGGAGGTCCACGAGCGCCCGACCGAAGGCGCCCACGACACCCGCCGTGGCCGGTGAGCCGTTGATCCAGGCCCGGTTCCGTCCGGCCCGCTGGACTTCGCGGCGCAACAGGAGAAGGCCCTCTTCGTCGGGAAAGCCCTCCGCCTCGAGCCTGGCCCGCAGCTCGGGGAGCGCAGAAAGGTCGAAGACCGCTTCCACGAGGGCCCGGTCCGCACCCACCCGGACCGCATCCGACTGCGCTCGCTCACCAAGGAGGAGCGAGAGCGCCCCCACCAGGATCGACTTCCCTGCACCCGTCTCGCCGGTGAGGACGTTCAGCCCGGGCTCCAGGCGAAGGGCCAGGTCCCGGATCACGGCCAGGTCGCGGATTCGGAGTTCGAGGAGCATGGCCCGGTCAGGATCGCGGGGGCCGCGGGGCGGCGCCATGGCACCAGGCGTCCGGGTGGACCCGGCGGGGGCGGCGCATCAGATGGCCCAGTTGAGCTTTCGCCGGAGCGTCTGGAAAAAGGTCTGCCCGGCGAAGCGGACCAGGCGGACTCGCCGCTCTCCCTTCTGCACGACGACCCGGTCATCGGCGGCAATGGGAACGGCGTCCTGTCCGTCGGCGGTCAGCACGAGCTCCTCGGCGCGGTCGAAGGCGTGCAGGGTGAGGCGCGCCTCGCCCGAGAGCACGAGGGGGCGCATGGCCATCGTGTGCGGCGAGATCGGGGTCACGACCATCGCGTCCATCCAGGGCACCATGACCGGCCCACCCGCCGAGAGGGAGTAGGCCGTGGAGCCCGTCGGGGTCGAGACGATCACCCCATCGCCCGAGAAGCTCCCGATGGAATCGAGCTGCCCCTCCGGCCCCACCGCCATCTCGAGCCGGACGACTCGCGCCACTCCTCCCTTGTGAAGCACCAGGTCGTTGAGCGCCTGCACCCGCGAGCGTTCCACCCCGGCGGCGTCGAAGATCCGCCCCTCCAGCGTGAAGCGGTCGTCCAGGAGCGCCTCGCCGTCGAGTACCGCCCCGAGTCCGGCCTCGGCCTCGTCGGCGGTGAGGGCGGTCAGGAAGCCCAGCGTCCCCAGGTTGACCCCGAGGACCGGAACCCCGCGGGCCATCACCATCCGGGCCCCACGAAGCATCGTCCCGTCGCCCCCGAGCGTCACGAGAAGGTCCACGTCGGGGACTTCGGGGAGCCATCGGTGGGGCACCCCCTCGGGGGGTTCCAGCCCGGACTCGAGCTCGACCTCGACACCCCGCGCGTGGAGGAGCCTCCCGAGGGCCCGGACCGTGCCGTTCACCGGTCCATTCCGGACCCGGCCGACGATGCCGACCCGGCGGATCCCACCGCCCTCGAGCGGGGGGGCCGGCTTCACCCCTCGGCCCCCGCCGCGTCCCCGGCACCCACGGCGGCCGCACCTGCCTCCGCCCCGCGGGCGAGCCCGTCCGTCTCCATCTCGCCCTCGCCGCGGCCCCGCCCGCGGAAAAGCGCCCGGGCCCGATCGGCGATCCCCCGGGCATCGAGCCCGAGGTCCCGCAGCAGCGTGTTCCGCGGCCCATGCTCCACGAAGTGATCCGGGATCCCGTGGGTACCGAACCGGGCGGGGAACGGAAGCGCCGGGTCGTCGGCGATCTCCCTGGCGATGAACGCCCCGAAACCGTTGGTCACCGCGCCCTCCTCCACCGTGAGCACCGCCTTGTGGTTCACGAGCACCCGCCCGAGCAGCTCGCGGTCGTACGGCTTCAGGAAGCGGCAGTTCACGACCGTCGCGTCGATCCCCTCCTCCGCCAGCGTCTCGGCGGCCGCGACGGCCGGGAGCACCATCGTCCCCACCGCCAGGATCGCGAGCTCCCCGGCCCCGTCGCGCACGAGCTCCCAGCGGCCACGCTCCACGCCGGGAATCCCGTCGAGCGCCGGGACCTCGGCGGGGACCGCATCGCGGGGATAGCGGATCGAGAAGGGACGATCGTTCGTCTCGAGGGCGTGGCGCAGCAGCGCAAGCATCTCGGATCCGTCCTTCGGCGCGGTCACGACCATGCCCGGCACTGCCAGCATGTAGTTGATGTCGAGGGTGCCGTGGTGCGTGGGGCCGTCCTCGCCCGCGATCCCCGCCCGATCCATGCAGAAGACCACCGGAAGGTCCTGGAGCGCCACGTCGTGCACGATGTTGTCGTAGCCCCGCTGCAGGAAGGTGGAGTAGATGGCCACCACCGGCTTGATTCCCCGCGTGGCCAGCCCGCCGGCGAAGGTCACCCCGTGCCCCTCGGCGATCCCCACGTCGAAGTGGCGCTGGGGGAAGGCGGCGTCGAAGATGTCGGTGCTCGTCCCCCCCGGCATGGCCGCCGTGATGGCCACGACCCGTTCGTCGCCGCGCGCGAGCTCGGTGAGCCCCTTTCCGAAGACCTGCTGGTAGCGGGGGAGCCCGGCAACCTTCTTCTGCCCCGCGCCCGAGACCTTGTCGAAGGGTCCCGAGGCGTGCCACTTGACCGGGTCCTCCTCGGCGGGGGCGTACCCCTTCCCCTTGTTCGTGACCACGTGCACCAGGACCGGCCCGCCGAGCCGCTTCACCCGCTCCAGGGCGTCGATCAGCTCGTTCAGGTCATGGCCGTTCACCGGGCCCACGTAGCGGAATCCCAGCTCCTCGAAGAGCATGCCGGGCACGAGAAGGTGCTTGACCGACTCCTCCATGCGTCCGGCGAGCGAGGCCATGACCCCCGAGACCGAACGCGGCCCGCGGGCCAGGAGCCCCTTCACCTGCTCGCGCACCCGGTCGTAGACGGGGTTCGTGAGCACCGAGGTCAGGTACTTGTTCATCGCACCCACGTTCGGGGCGATGGACATGTCGTTGTCGTTCAGCACGACGATGAAGTCGCGGTCCGTGTGACCCGCGTTGTTCAGCGCCTCGTAGGCGAGGCCGCAACCCATCGAGCCGTCGCCGATGATCGCCACGACCTTCTCGTCGCCCCCGGAAAGGTCCCGGGCGGCGGCCATGCCGAGCGCCGCCGAGATCGAGGTGGCCGCGTGCCCGGCCCCGAAGGTGTCGTATTCCGACTCGTCGCGGCGGAGGAAGGGGGCGAGCCCCTTGTACTGGCGGATCGTGGGGAAGCGGTCGTTCCGCCCGGTCAGGATCTTGTGGATGTAGCCCTGGTGCCCGGTGTCCCATACCAGGCGGTCCTTCGGCGTCTCGAAGACGTAGTGGAGCGCCACCGTCAGGTCCGCGACGCCCAGGCTCGCACCGAAGTGCCCGCCGATCTGCGCCACCACGTCGATGTGCCGGTCACGCAGCTCGCGGACAAGTGCCTTCAGTTCGTCGCGGGAGAAGCCGCGGATGTCCGCCGGTCCCTGGATCTGGTCGAGAATGGCCACGCCTGTCCTGCCGTTCGGGGATGGGCTCCGGGCCCGGTTCGCGAATCGCCGGTTTCCAAGATACAACATGTCACGGGGCCGGGGCGACGCGCGCGTCTACCCCCGCCCGCCGGTCAGTGGTCCCGCTCCACGACGTAGCGGGCGAGGGCCTCGAGGGCGGGGGCGCGCAGCTCCGCGGAAGCCAGGGCCCGGAGCGCCTCGTCGACGAGGGCGCGGGCCTCGGCCCGGGCCCCCTCCACGCCCAGGAGGCGGACGTAGGTGGACTTGTCGAGCTCCGCGTCCGATGGCTTCTTTCCGAGGGCGCCGGTGTCGGCGGTGGCGTCGAGGATGTCGTCGGCGACCTGGAAAGCCAGCCCGATGGCGCGCCCGTAGCGCTCGAGCGCCGCCAGGCGGTCCGCATCGGCCCCGGCAGCGAGCCCGCCCATGCGGAGGGCGGCGGTCAGCAGGGCCCCGGTCTTCGCCCGGTGGAGCGCGTCGAGCTCCTCGCGCCCCAGTGCCCTTCCCTCTCCCTCCAGGTCCAGGGCCTGCCCGCCCACCATCCCGCCTCCACCCGCGGCCCGCGCCAGCGTCCGCACGAGCTCGCGTGCCACCGGCTCCGGGAGGCCCAGCCGGTGCGCGGCCCCCCAGGCCTCGGCGCCGGCGGCGGGAATCAGCGCGGCCCCTCCGACGGTGGTGGGGGCGGCGCCCCAGGTCACGTGCGGGGTGGGCTGGCCGCGGCGGAGCGGTGCGTCGTCCATCGACGGCAGGTCGTCGTGCATCAGCGAGTAGGCGTGGATCATCTCGAGGCTGGATGCGAGGGCATGGACATCGTCGGGCGCCCCGGCCTCTGGCGTGGCCGGCCCCCCGGTCACCGCGCCCCCGGCGCCGGCCCGGCACGCCCGCCACGCCTCGACGCAGAGAATCGGACGGAGCCGCTTCCCACGGGCCATGACGCCCTGGCGGACCGGGCCGCGCAGCCCCTCGGGAAGGCGAGGGAGCACCCGTCCGAGCGCGGCCTCGAGCGCCGCCTCGACCCGGATCCGCTCGGTCCGGAGGAAGGCGTCCAGGTCGAAGTCCGCGACCGGGGCGGGCGTCACCCCGGGCGTCACCCCGGGCCTCCGCCGTTTCCTCCCCCGTCGCCGCCAACTGCGCCACCACCTTCGCTCCCACTGGCGAACGGCTGCGCACGCGCGGTGGAGCCTTCCCCGACGAGCTCCTCCACCCGGAGCTCGGCCCGGGCCAGGAGTGCCTCGGCCTGCCGCACGTGCCCGACCCCCTCCTCGAAGAGGGCGAGTCCCTCCTCGAGTTCGACCTCGCCTCCCTCGAGGCGGGCCACGATCTGGTCCAGCCGGCGCAGCCGGTCCTCCAGCGAGGGGGCCTCGCCCCCCTTCGTCTCTTCGGTCATCGGGATTCCAGCGAATCGGGTCGGATTCCGGTCACGCGAGCCTCCACGATGGCATCCACGAGCCGGAGTCGGAAGTCGGGGTTCGCCCGGAAGTCGTCGGCATCGCGGAGGACGCGGCCCTCTGGGTTCCGGGCGACGGCATAGCCGCGGCGCAGGGTCGAAAGGGGCGAAAGCGCCTCGATGCGGGCCGCAGCGGTGGCCAGGCGTTCGCGTCGACGCGCCAGCGCGTCCCGGGTGGCTCGCTCGAGCCGGGTACCGCTCCGCTCGAGAGCGCTCCGACGGGGCTCGAGCAGGCGCCGCATGGCGCGCTCCACCCGGGTGCCCGCGCGCTCGATCCGGAGACGCCGGCGCTCGACCTGCCCCCGCAACCCGCCGGCGAGGCGCGGACGGACCCGGCCCAGGACCTCGAGAACCGCGCCCGCGTCCTGCACCGCGGCCTCGGCGGCGGCTGACGGGGTGGGCGCCCTGCGGTCCGCCACGAGGTCCGAGAGCGTCACGTCGGTCTCGTGCCCGACCGCCGAGATCACCGGCACCGGCGACTCGGCAATGGCCCTCAGGACCGGTTCCTCGTTGAAGGCCCAGAGATCCTCGATCGACCCCCCGCCCCGCCCCACGATGAGCACGTCCACCCCGCCGTGGGCCACGAGCGCCCGGATGGCCGCCGCGACCTCGGCCGAGGCACCCTCGCCCTGCACGCGGGTCCCCCGGAGGAGGACGCGGGTCCACGGCGCCCTTCGGCCGATCACCGAGAGAATGTCCCTGAGTGCGGCGCCGGTGGGCGAGGTCACGACGCCCACCGTGCGCGGAAAGCGCGGAAGAGGCCGCTTCCGGGCCGGGTCCAGGAGCCCCTCGGTCTCGAGCTGCTTCCGGAGCCGCTCGAAGGCCAGCTTCCAGAGGCCCTCCTCGCCCTCGGCCTCGAGCTCTCGGACCACGAACTGCGTCTCGCCCCGGGCCTCGTACAGCGTGACGGAGCCGTGGACCCGGACACGCATCCCCTCGTCGGGGTCCATCGGGAGGCGCGCGGCCTGGGGACGCCACATCACCGCGCGGAGCTGGGCCCGCTCGTCCTTCAGCGTGAAGTAGCAGTGCCCCGACCGGGCCCGGGTCCAGTTCGCCACCTCGCCCGAGATCCAGAGCTCCGGGAGCGTCTCCTCGAGGAGGGCGCGGAGCGCGGAATTGATCTCGGAGACGCTCCAGACGCGGGGCCCCGCGTCGGCCGCAGCGGCGGCATCGGCCGCGGCGGCCGCGTCGGCCGGCTCCGGGTCCTGCAGCGCGCCGAAGAGGTCCAGGACGGGGTCGTCCTGGCTCACCCGGCGCCCCCTGCCGCGGCCCGGATCGTCAGGGCGGCCTGGAGCGTGTTCGCGAGGAGGGTCGCGATCGTCATCGGGCCCACGCCGCCAGGGACCGGGGTAATGGCCCCCGCCACCTCGCGCACCCCGTCGAAGTCCACGTCGCCGACCAGCCGGTAGCCCCGCTCGGCTTCCGGGTCGTCGACGCGGTTCACGCCCACGTCGATCACGACGGCGCCAGGGGCGACCATGTCCGCGGTAACGGTCCGGGGGCGACCCACGGCCACGATCAGGATGTCGGCCTGGCGGGTCATGGCGCCCAGGTCCCGGGTGCGGGAGTGGGCCACGGTCACCGTCGCATCCCCCCCTCGGCCCTTCTTCAGGAGGAGCGACGCCATGGGCTTTCCGACGATGTTCGAGCGACCCACCACGACCACGTGCTTCCCCGCCGGATCGTGCCCGGCGCGAAGGAGGAGCTCGACGATCCCCTTCGGTGTGCACGGCGCGAGCACGTCGGGGTCCCCCACCGAGAGGCGGCCGACGTTCACGGGGTGGAAGCCGTCCACGTCCTTCCCGGGAAGGATCGCCTCGAGCACGCGCTGCTCGTCGATGTGCGCCGGGAGGGGGAGCTGCACCAGGATCCCGTGGATCTCCGGGTCGGCGTTCAGCCCCTCGACCCAGCCCAGGAGCTCGTCTTCGGGGATGTCGGCGGGCAGATCGATCTGCCTCGAATGGATCCCCACCTCCTTCGCGGCCCGGTTCTTCATGCCCACGTAGGCACGGGATGCGGGGTCGTCGCCCACGAGAACGGTGGCGAGTCCGGGGACCCACCCTTCCTCCTTCTCGAGGCGGGAGACCCTTTCCGCGAGTTCGGCCCGGAGGGTCCGGGCCACATCGGTTCCGGAGATCAGCTCGGCGGCCATCGTCATTCCCTCGTCTGCATGCGGGTGCTCAGCGGGCGAAGTCCACGGCGCGGGTCTCGCGGATCACCACGACCTTGATCTGGCCCGGATACTGGAGTTCCTCCTCGAAGCGGCGTGCCACCCGTTCGGAGATCCGGGCCATTTCCTCGTCGGAGACCTTCTCGGGCTCGACCATGACGCGGACTTCGCGCCCGGCCTGTACCGCGAAGCAGCGCTCGACCCCCGGGTACTCCATGGCCAGGCTCTCGAGGCGCTCGAGGCGCTTCACGTAGGTCTCGAACATCTCGCGGCGGGCCCCGGGTCTCGAGCCCGAGATCGCATCGGCGGCGGTCACCAGGAACGCTTCCACGTGGCGGTGGGGCTCCTCGTCGTGGTGCGCGCGGATCGCGTTCAGGACCACGTCGGGTTCGCCGTGCTTCGTGCACAGCGCGTGACCCAGCTCCACGTGGGTGCCCTCGTGCTCGTGGGTCATCCCTTTCCCGATGTCGTGGAGGAGGCCGGCGCGCTTCGCGAGCTGGACGTCGACGCCGAGCTCCGCCGCCATCATTCCGGCGAGCCTCGCCACCTCCTTCGAGTGCGTGAGCTGGTTCTGCCCGTACGAGGTCCGGTACCGGAGGCGACCCAGGACCTTCACGATCTCGGGATGCACGTCGTGGAGACCCAGGTCGTAGAGGACCTGTTCCGCGGCCTCGCGCATGCCGTCCTCGACCTCGCTCCCGGACTTCTCGACGAGCTCCTCGATCCGGCCCGGGTGGATGCGGCCGTCCTCGATGAGCTTCTCCATGGCGATCCGGGCCACCTCGCGGCGGACGGGGTCGAACCCCGACAGGACGACGGCCTCGGGGGTATCGT
>JBJHBX010000068.1:0-10568 GCA_050485725.1 Gemmatimonadales bacterium
TGAGCGGGGCCCACAGCTCCTCGATCGGGATCAGCGTGGGCCGTCCGGATTCGAGGCGCCGCTCCACCCGGCGGAACAGGTAGAGGAGCGTCGGGACGAGCACCTTGTCGCCCATGCCGAGCAGGTGTTTCAGCTCGAAGACCTGGGCATGCGCGTCGTCCAGGCAATCGGCACGGGCGTCGAGCAGGTACCCGAGATTCCCCTCCAGCGTGTAGTAGCGCACCACTTCCTGAAGCTCCGGGTCCTGGAGCTGGACACGGAGATCGGTGAAGGTGCGGTGCTCACGCTCCATCCCACCGAGGAGACGGAGGGCGCCGTCCACCCGCTCGCGCTGGACCGACGTAAGCCGTACACCGTGGAGGTCGAAGATCGTCTCCAGCCACTCCGCCGCCCATGCCCGTTCCACGGGATCGTCCACTCGCGCGAGAGGCTGGAACCCAATGCTGTCGCTCTCGCTGGCCGCGACATCGTAGTGCGTCCAGCCGCACGCCTTCGAGAGAAGCCACGCGGAATAGCCGTGGTCGAAGTAGAAGAGCTGTGCGCCGGGATAGCGCATCCACTGCGCGGCGAGCGCTTCGACGAGGACGCTCTTCCCCGCCCCGGTCCGGCCCACCACGAGGGTGTGCCCTACGTCCGAGTCGTGGATATTCAAGCGGAAGGGCGTGCTGCCCTCGGTGGCCGTCCACATGAGGGCGGGGCTCTCCTCGGGAAAATACTGCGACGGGTTCATGGCAAGCCCCGGCCAGATCCCCGTGGTGGGCAGGAGGTCCGCGATGTTCGTGCTGGCGAGGAGCGAGCGGCGGATGTTCGGATAGCCGTGGCCCGGGAGGCTCCCCAGGTACGCTTCCAGCGCGTTCACGGTCTCGACCCGAGCGCCGAATCCCGCCTCGTTCAGCGCCTTCACCAGTTCCGACGCGCCGTGATCCGCTTCCTGGGCGGTGGGCGCCATGACGACGAGCGTGCTCGTGTGGTAGCAGAAACGCACCTCGCCGGAGGCGTTCTCCGCCCGGGCCGATGCGGTATCGTCTCCCATCCGCACCGCGTGCTGGTCCAGCCAGCGTTCCTCCGCCGCGCGGTCCCGTGACTGCGTGTTGCTCAGGATTTCCCGTACCCACGCCGCCACGCTCTTCCGCTTCTGGTACCACCGGTGCTCGATCCGCTTGATCTCGCGGTCCGCCGTCTCCCTGCCGAGGGGTATGATCCGGTTGCTCCAGCGGTAGGAGAGTCCGAGGCCGTTCAGCACGTCGAGCATCCCGGGCTCCGACTCGTGCGGATAGCCCATCACCGCCACGGGCCGGATGTGCATCTCCCCGACCCGCGGCCGGAAGCCGCCGGCGATGGGCTGGTCGGCGAGCACGCAGCTCAGGTACGATCCGTGGGGCGGCGGCGTCACCGGGTGATGGAGCCCGGTGACGCAGGCGTGCAGATGCGTGAGGAGCGCCGCCGAGTCCAGCCGTTCCATCCGGAGCCGGCCTGAAAGCGCGCTCTCGATGGCGAACGCGGACTCCCGGAAGGTCTCCAGCACCCGGGCCCAGTCCAGCGTCAGCGGCTCCTCTCCCTGGATGAAGAGGGTACCGAGGCGGGAGTATATCTCGTCGGGCGGCGTGTGCGTGACGACGATGAAGGACTCCGTCTCGAAGTGGCGGCGGTCGGACTCGTAGCCGGCGCGGCGTTCGTCGTCGATCAGGCGCGTGATCGGCTCCGGGAATCCTCCGGGCAGATCGCGGGCGTACTCCGTCGCGGGACGGCGCACCGCGTCCACGTGCAGCATCCACGAATCGGCGAACGGCAGGAGCGCGTCGTTGATCCGGCGGGACAGGAGGTTCAGCTCCCCGTGGGTGGACGCGCTCACGTCCGGCCCCTGGTAGCGCCACCCCGCCATGAAGCTCCCGTCCTTCGTGAGCACGACGCCGTCGTCCACGAGGAACGCCCATGCGAGGAGGTCTCCGGGATCCGAGAGGTCGCTCCGGTGCTCACGGAACGCCGCGGCAGCAGCGGAAGCTCCGAGCCCGAGACCGGCCCCCAACGCGATCGAGAGGAGTTCCACCGTTCACCCTCCGGGGATGCAGGGGTGGATGCGGGCCGATCCCGGACGTCGCGCGCACCAGGGCACGTAGTGGTCGCTCGCCGATAGGCTTCTTAAGTACACGGCGACCATGTGCGGATCGCGACGGGCGAGCCACACGCCGAACCCGTGGATCGGGAAGGCGAAGAGGAGCGCGAGGCCGACGGTGAGCACGTGAAGGCCGGCGAAGAGCGGGATGCCGATGGCCGCCGTCGCCGAGAGCACCGCCACGCCCCGTTCCGCGCCGCCGAAGAGCACGGGACGGATGAGGGCCTGGTGGATCGTCCGCTTCTCACGTGTACCGGCGGCCATCAGAAGACGCTCCCCTGGAACGCGAGGGCGTTGAACAGGTTCACGACGCCGATCGCGATCGCGCACCCGAAGACGGCCCCGCCGAAGCGGCGGATGTGCTCCTCGTTTCGGCTGAACCCCCACATGAGCGCCCCGATCACGAACATCAGCATCCCGAGCGTCTGCGCCGTGGGGCCGGAGAGGTTGTCGAGGAGGTTCTGGAGTGGCGTGTTCCACGGCATGTCGGGTCCGCCGAGACCTCCAGCCCACGCGGGGGCTGCGGAGATCAGCAGCAGGGTGAACGCCCCTGCGAACGCAACGAGTCCTCTTTGGGTGGGAATGGCGGTCATGCTGTCCTCTCTCGGGCTGGAGGCTGGGGGTCGGGCGATGCCTGACCCGTGGGTAGATCGAGTATCAGTTGCAGCCGGGACGGCGCATCTTGGTGGAAGGAGCGAAGAACGAAGTTTCCATGGGAGTCGAGGCCCTCGACGCGGGCGATGTCCACCACGCGGGGCCGAACGTGGGTCTCGCGCCGGATCTCGACGACGAGCTGCACGGCCGCGGCGATGAGCTCGACCTGGCTCGGGACGTTCGCCCGCTGGCAGAGGAGGTCCAGCCGGCGAAGCGCGTTCTCCGGGCTGCTGCCGTGCACCGTGGCCAGCGAGCCGGGACAGCCGGTGAGCCAGGCGTCCAGCATGTAGAACGCGGCGTGGTCCCGGACCTCGCCCACCACGATGCGGTCCGGGCTGAGGCGCAGGGTCCGCTTCACCGGGTCGGCGAGGCTCTCTCCTTCCGCGACCCGGAGGGCGAGATGGTCCTCGGACTCGCACTGGAGCTCCAGCGTGTCCTCGATGAGCACGATCCGCTCACCGGGGAACTGGCGTGCGATCTCCTTCAGGATCGAGTTCGCGAGCGTCGTCTTCCCCGTCCTCGGGCCGCCCACCACCAGGATGCTCCAGTGATCGGCCACGGCCTGCCGAAGAACGTCCGCGAAGCCTTCGGTGAGCACGCCGTCCTCCACGAGGCGCTCCAACGAGAACGCCTCGGGCGCGTGCTTCCGGATCACGAAGCACGGCGCTTCGACCACGGGAGGGATGAGGCCCTGGAGACGGGGATTTTTGCCGCCTCCCAACGGAAGCTCCGCTTGAAGGTCGGGATGATCCGCGCCGATGGTGGTGCGGAGGCTGGTGGCAACGGTGTTCAGGAAGGAGAGCACGCTCGACGGGTCGATCCGGGCTCCCGTGTCCACGCGGCCGTCCGAATGGGTGATGAGCCAGATCCGGCGGTCGTGGGGATTCGTGTAGACCTCCGTCACGTTCGGATCGTCGAACGCGCACATGATGGTAGATCCCAGGAATCGGGCCATCATGTCCCGGTACAGCGCGGCGCTGGATTCGGGGCGGAAGGGGGGCTGCGTGCTCATCCAAGGGCGCGTTCGGGAGGTCGCCCGAGCCGTCCAACCTCACATGCCGGACCGGCGGCGATCTCGTGACGTCGTACCCCTTCAGACCGCCGAGCGGTCGGGAACCCGTACCGGACCCCCTCGCCACCGGCTGGACACGCCGATCAGAGCCAGGGGGCCAACTCGCGCCGGAGATGCTGCCGCGCGCGGGCCACCTGCGTCTCCACCGTCCGCACCGAAGTGCCCATGGCAGCCGCCACCTGGGCATGGCTCATCCCGTTGTTGCTCTGGAGGTATGCTTCACGGCAGCGGGGCGGGAGGTGGAGGATGGCCTGGTCATAGGCTTCGGCGAGCTCCACCGCTTCCAGTTCCCAGTCGGCCGGGGGAGGAGGGCGGCTCATCCCCGGAGCATGCCCGGCATGCCGGATCACCGTCCGCGACCTACCCGCGACACGCTCGCGTTCGAGATGCTTGAGGGCACGGTTCCGGACCGCCGTGTAGAGGTACCGCCGCGGCATCAGTAGGCAGGTCGCGCCTCGGTCCTTCGCCGAGCAGAGGTGAGCGAACACGTCCTGGACGAGGTCTTCGGCCACGTCGGGACAGCCGACGAATCGCTGGCCGTAGGCGCACAATCGCTCATAGTGAGCCCGGAACAGGCCCTCCAGGGTGGACTCTGGACGAACGTACATGGTCGCCTCCCGCGCTTCGATGTACGGTCTCGGCCGCCATGGAATCGCGAAGGGCCATGCTCTGTCGTCCTGCCACCTGCCTGCCTACGCTCCGGTATCGGGAAGGAGGACGGAGCCCGGCCCATCGCTCGACCCCACGGGGCCCGGGGGCCCGGAGTCGAACGAACCGGAGGCCGGCCCGCAACGGGTTTTCGCCGAGTTGGGCGTTGGGCGGGGTCGAGTGGGAAGCGGGGGAAGATGAACCGGAAGGAGAATCGCCGATGGGTGGGTGACATCCTCCTGCCGGGGCGCTAGTTAGGCTGGCGTGGTGTCATTCAACTTCTACACCTACCGTCTCGACAGAGATCTATACCACTTGCGTACAGTTGAGCCTCCCGTTGACTCATCGTACCGGAAACATTCGGCAAGAGAGTCGATGGATTTTATCACACCGCTGAGCACCGGAGCCGAGAGGCTGCTCCCCGAGCCTGTTTCGTAGTGGCTAACCCAGTTGCCGACAATAGCAGGAACATGTGAGGTGTCGATATCCTGCACCTGTTGCGCGTCGAGTATGAGAGTTCCGGCTTTCTTATGAAGATCTACAGCAGAGGTAATGGCATCGAGGCAGTTGCTGACCATACGTGATGTGTCTTTGATCGCAAATTCAATCGGGACGGGAATATCGACCCTGCGTATGATTTGCTGGAGCTTGTACTCTAAGTACTGTCGAATGAGCGGCTCGGCCTGCGACACTTGGCCGGCGGAGAGAAGCGACACAATCGTCGTCTTGAGGCGATCTGCGCCCTGCGCCTGGTGCAATATAGCGCCCATCGGCGGCGAACCTTGAAGCTTGTTATGGTGCCACCCGGTTGTGCCGCCGAGGCGGTCGAAATACTTCTCCAGCAAGCCGTCGTGGCTCAGGATGAGGAATTGAAGGCCCTCAGCGTTCTGCGGGTATTGTAGTTTCGTCCGTATCAGCTCCATCAGAAAATACTGGTGCCCGGCATCGAAACTCGAAGTGACATCATCCAAGACAACAAACCGGGGCGCGCCCGAATGCTTCAACGCGGCGGCAAGGAAAACTGAAATCGCAAGCGCGTTGCGGTAGCTTTCCGACAACAGCGCCCGCGCGGATAATCTATGCTGCCCGTGAAAATCGCTGAGCTGGAACGTCTTCCACCGCTCGCGAATGTCGAGACGCACCTGCTGCGCGGCCTCTTCCTGTTGGCTGTCCCGGTAGCGCCGCAGGGCGTCCTTGAACTGCCGCCCATATTCGACCTGTTCCGTGAGCTGGACCAGCGACGACGGCAGTTCTTTCTCGATCGCTTCTTTCCTATCCTGCGCGGTTTTTAGAACGCTCGCGACCTTCCCAGTGAGGCTGGAGGTCCATGTCACAGCCGCAGCCAACTCCTTTGGGGATATATCGCCCAGCGTAAATTTCGCATCCAGCACCGTCAATTGCCGGGTCTGCGATTCAACCGCAAGGGGCGCCGCCACTTCGTGGGCCGAGAGGCACTTCCTCCACTCGGATGCCTGCCATGTATCCCTAATCTCCCCCATCTTGACTGCGGCCCCCCCGTACTGGGCCAGTTGCTCGTCAACGTGCGCGCTTATCGACGACGAAAGGTCGCTTTCGCATAGCGGACACTTTTCATCTTCCGTCCAACCGCCTTTCGAAATCACATCCTTGGCAGACTCGTACAGACGCTTAAAAAGGTCGCCCCGGGTCGAAGCAAGCAACCTGTCTCGTTCTTCGATCAAGGTATTAATATCACTTTGCTCGGCGGATACAGCCGCAAGATCGTGAACGGCGAGCGCCTCCAGTGCAGCGATGGACTCGATGACTTTCTCCAGCTCCCGCCGTTTCTCTCCCCCTTCGGCTGTCTTGATCTCCTCTTTTATTTTGTCAAAGTCTATGTCGTTCAGGGTTTTGCCGGTGAAGTGGGCCTTCAGGAGTTCCACATTACCCAGTGCGAGGATGACTTCGTCGGCACATTCGTCGAGCCTGTCTATGTCTTGAAGAGGCTTACCCGTAACGTTCTGATAGCTCGATCTCAGAGTGACGAGAGCCTGCTGCGCCGCCTTTTGTGCGGCACCGATTGTCGTGGCCAGAACCTTGATTTCGAAGTCCGTATTGAGGACACGGGCATCGGACACGGATTGGAGCGCCTGCCGGCAGTCGGAGTAGTCGGCGAGGCCGAGCAGAGCCGAAAACGTCCGGCCTCTCTCCAGGGGAGACTCCTCGATAAAACGGGCGAATGTCCTGTAGTCCAGAAGTGCAAACGCCTCCCTGAGCGTCGCAAGGAACGCTTCCGGGTCGGAATGGCCGCTGGGGCTGGTGACCGTCCGATTGCCGTCCGCGTCGCGGTCAATACGGATGCAAATGCGGGCAGTGCCATTGTCAGGCTGAAACTCCAAGACGATGGAGGCAGTGTTCTTGGAATGGAAACGGTTGCAATAATAGTCCTGTGGCCGTTCCTGTGCTTGGAGTAACTGGAGTTTCGGGATGGATCCGTAGATTGCGTAGCACAGGGCGTCGAAAATCGAGCTCTTGCCGATGCCGTTGACGGCAAACACGGAGTTGACGGAGTTCGGCTCGAAGCGAATATCGAGAGGATCGTTCTCGTTATTGACCCCGCGGAACCCCTCGACGATCAGTCTTGTGAGAAAATAGCGAGGCATCATGCCCCGGCCTTCGGATCGACCGGCTTAGTGAGCAGGTCCAACGCTGTCGCGACTTTGGAGTTGAGTTCGCCACGCACCTTCGAATCCCTTTCCCCCTCGCTAACGGCCGTAACCAACAAATCCCAATTGTCGCGTAGAATGACGGCCATGTCTGCATCAACATTCTCGAGGTTATCGAGAAACGCCCTGCAATTGTCCGCGAAGCTCTTCGCTGCATCGAAACGAAAGCTTGCAGGTTGTGCCTCCTGATTGGTCATTTCATCAGCCTCTCGGATAAGCTGTAGACGCTCATTGGCGCGCCCTTCAATATTAGTGGTGGTTATTTCGCCTCTTTAAGCGACGTGAGCAAGCGTTCGGCAACGATACCCATTGTCTCAATCGCGACACGTGCTTGGGAGCCCGTGACGCTCGGGACGAACGGCCTGCCATGTCCGGTTCCTTCCTTATTTCTCAGCGTGTTCACCGCGCATGCCGCTTGGTAAAGTGCGGCATCGGGTCGCTCGACCGGCGTAGAGCCAGCTTTCACTTCGTATGCGAGCCCGAGAGTGAGATAGGCTTGGCCGAGCAACGTTGGAAAGTTGCTCGTCGTAGGATAGGCACCCAGCCGCTCAACGAGTACATGCGCAGCGGTCGCCTCGACGAGGTCTTTGCCGGTTGACGTAACGAGCGCCGCATCCAGAACTCCGCGTTTCGCCCGCTTGATGTAGGCTTTCAAGGCATCCGTGAGCTGAGCCCCTGACAGATTGTCAAGTAGATCTTGAAGCAGCTCACCATCAGGACGTAGTTGGAACCCCTCAGCACGGAACACATCGGCGGCGTTGGTAATGGCTTCCTCGCCGGCATAGTTCGGCGAATCTGGCCGAAACCCACCAGCCGCGCGAATCGTTGAGAGGAGAAGGACAACGAGCTTTTCGCCTCGAGCCTCGTCATGCTCAAGAGCCCAATTCAGCACCGTATGGACGCGCTTGCGCTTGCCGGTGGGTGGCCCGTCTTTGGTGAGATCAGGTATCCCTACTTTCTCAAAAAGCTGCCCAATTTCCCAGTGCGTTGGCTTTCGCTTGGGCTCGACCTGCGAATCGTCCACAAGCGATGCGAGCGCGTACGCTACCGCATCCGAAAGTGGTGCTGGACCCCGTCTTGCAGGCACTTTAGTCGATACCTCATGCTCTGGTATTTATATGATGCGGCATTCTGTCAAAACTAAGTTTCAGCGAATCCGCTCAGCTCCCTTGATCGCGGTAAGCCAGGCAATCAAACCGGCCACAGGCCCCACGCCGCCGTATCGTTCTTGGGCCTCCTATCCCGCCCTCTTCCACCATCGTAGCTGAGGCATCCCTTCCCATGGGATGTCCAAGTAGCTGGATTGAGTAATCCAGTCCCCAGCGTTGAGATAGTATCGACCGGGCTCCACCTCGACCAGAGCCGGAACATGGGCGTGCCCGGCAACCACGAGGTCGAGCGAGGGATCTTCCTGGAGTCTCTCCCGGGTCCAGGCCTCGATCTCGGGCGCACGCGTCTTCGGCCCTCCTCCGTCACCTGCTTCGTGCCGCCGTACCTGTCGCCGCGTGCTTGTGGTGTACGGCTGAATCCGCGCGACCCAGTCGGGATGAAGGAGCCGGAGGAAGGTCACGAACACCCGGCTGCGAGCGATGCGGCGCTCGATCCTCTCGCGCCTCGCCGTGGCTCCCGCCCCCACGGCGTCGCCGTGCGTGATCAACGCACGCCGGCCCCCGATCTCCATTACGGTGGGGTCAGGCAGGATCTTCACCCCGATCTCTTCGAGTGCCTCCCCGCCCCACTCCGCATGGTCGTGGTTCCCCCCCACGAAGTAGACCGGCACGCCCGCCTCCACCACGTCGGCAAGCTTGGCGAGGACGCGGACGTGTTTCCGAGGCACGACCGAGCGGTACGCGACCCCGAACTCGAAGAGGTCGCCGTTGATGAGAAGCCCCGACGCCTCACGCGCGGCGTGATCCAGGAAGGCGCGGAAGCTGCGCTCTGTCGCGTCGGGGACCGCTCCCAGATGCACGTCCGAGACGACGAAGAACGGCTTCCCTTTGGAGGGCGGATTCACCTGCATGCCAGGAACTCCTCGACCGCGGACCGATACGCCCGACCGGTGCCGATGCTCTTCCCCGAGGCCAGCTTAAGGACGTACTCCCCCTTCCACAACGCGGACACCGTCAGGATCCGCGAGCGGTTCACGATGGCTGAGCGATGAACCCGGAGAAAGGTGCCGGGCTCGACTCGTCTCTCCATCTCTGTGAGCGTGTGGCGCGATGCGTAGGCTTCCTTCCCCACATGGATGAGCACACCGCCGTCCTTCGCCTGAATCCAGTCGATGTCCCCCGTTCGGATAACGTGGAAGACGCCGCGTTTCTTCTCCTGCACCACGACGCGATCTCCCCCCAATTCAGATCGGTCCCGGAGTTGGGAGAGCAGGGCGACGACGCCCTCGTGCGTCTTCAGGTGGCCGAGGCGCTCCTCGACGCGCCGGCACGCGTAGTCCAGCGCGGCGAAGAAGCGCTCGTCGGTGAACGGCTTCCGGAGGTAGTCCAACGCATGCACCTCGAAGGCACGCTGAAGGTACTTGTCGTGCGCGGTGACGAACACCACATGGGGACATCGCTCCGGAGCAAGCGCTTCGAGCATGGCGAGTCCGCTGAGTTCCGGCATCTCCACATCCAGGAAGACGAGGTCGGGCCCCTCCGCTTGGATCGCCTGGAGCGCTTCGACGCCGTTCTCGCACTCGCCGACGATCTCAACGCGGTGGTCCCGCTCCAGAAGCGAACGCAGCCGCTCGCGGCTTAGGTCCTCGTCGTCGACGATAAGCGCCCGCACGGGCGGCCCGCGCAGACGTTGCTCGGTGAGTTCATGGGATTGGAGCATGTTTCACCTCATGGGTTCCTATCCGTCGGCTCCCCCGTACGCAGGGGGATGGACACCTCCACTCGCACCCCTCCGCCCGGCGCTTCGCGGATCACGAACTCGTGGTCTTCGCCGTACATGAAGACCAGCCGTTCCCGCGTGTTCGTCAGGCCGAGTCCCATGGACGGCCGAGTATCTCTCATCCCGAGCCCGTCGTCCTCGACCATGAGCCGCAATCGCTCCTCGGTGGCCCGTACGATAAGCCGGATCCGGCCGCCCCTCGCCCGGCCGGTGATCCCGTGCTTGATGGCGTTCTCCACGAGCGGTTGGAAGATCAGGTGCGGCACTCGGGCATTGAGCGCGACCTCGTCGATGTCGTACTCCGTCCGGAGGCGGTTGCCGTAGCGGATCTGGTGGATCTTGAGGTAGAGCTTCACGGTCTCGATCTCCTCGTGAAGCGTGACCTCGAGGCAATCCCAAAGTTAGTTGAAACTGGAGCGACCCCCATCTCAGGCAACGGAGTGTGTGATTCGATCGAGATGGTTGATCCCGAGTTCCTTCTGGATGGCCGCCCGGAGCATGGGGAGGT
>JBJHBX010000069.1:0-10452 GCA_050485725.1 Gemmatimonadales bacterium
GCGGGGGGCACACTCCTGCAGCACCGGAAGGAGCACGTGCTGCACGTGGACCTGCGACGGGGCGAGCGGTTCTTCTACTTCACCACCTGCGGGTGGATGATGTGGAACTGGCTCGTGACGGGGCTTGCCGAGGGGGCCGCGCTCGTGCTTTACGACGGGGCGCCGGCGCTTCCCGCCGAGCCCGACGTGCTCTGGCGGCTGGCCGAGGCCGAAGGGGTGAGCGTATTCGGGGTGAGTGCCAGGTACCTGGCGCTCATGGAGAAGGAGGGGGTGCGGCCGGGGGCGACGCGGGATCTTCCGGCGCTCCGGTGCATTCTCTCGACGGGGAGCCCGCTCGCTCCGGCGAGCTTCGCGTGGGTGTACCGGGCGGTGAAGGCGGATGTGCACCTGGCGAGCATCAGCGGGGGTACGGACCTCGTGTCGTGCTTCGTGCTGGGGGTGCCGACGCTTCCGGTGCGGCGGGGCGAGATCCAGGGGGCGGGGCTCGGGATGGCGGTGGAGGTGCGGGCGCCTTCCAGCGCGGAGCCTGCCGACTCCGGGGGCGGAGCAGCGGGGACGCGGCTGGTGGGCGCCCCCGGGGAGCTGGTCTGCATGCGCCCCTTCCCCACCGTGCCCCGGGAGTTCTGGAATGACCCCGGTCATGCCCGCTTCCGGGCGGCATACTTCGGCGAAATCCCCGGGGTGTGGCGCCACGGAGACTGGGCCGAGGAGACGGGGGCGGGGGGGTACGTGATCCACGGGCGAAGCGACGCCACCCTGAACCCCGGGGGCGTGCGGATCGGGACGGCAGAAATCTACCGGCAGGTGGAGGCCTTCGAGGAGGTGCTCGAGTCGGTGGCCGTGGGGCAGGAGGTGCCCGGTGGCTCGGGCGAGGGCGACCTTCGGATCGTGCTCTTCGTGCGGATGCGGGAGGGGGCGGTGCTGGACGACGCGCTGGAGGCAGCCATGCGGCGGCGGATTCGTGAGCACGCGAGTCCCCACCATGTGCCCCGGGTGATCCTCGCCGTGGCGGACATCCCCCGGACGATTTCGGGGAAGATCTCGGAGATCGCGGTTCGGGAGGTGATCCACGGGCGGCCCGTGAAGAATATCGATGCGCTGGCGAACCCCGAGGCGCTCGAGCACTTCCGGCGGCTCACCGCGCTTCACCTTCCCCCTCCCCTGGAGGCGCTCCTGCGGGGGGTGGTGGACTACGCCGGGCTCTTCCCCCCGGCGGCGCTCCCCATGGAAGAGGCGGTGGCGAACTATGCCATGTACCGGGCCTCGAACGACCGGTGGGCGCTGGGGCGGTTCGTGGTGCCGGTGGCACGGCTGGACGAGTTCCAGGAGGCGGTGGCGCCGGACCTCGGGCGAGGCGCGCCCTGGGAGCTTTCGGCGCTCGTGGGTGACGATCCCGAAGGCGATGCCCACCGGGTGGCGGCATTCCACCGGTGGGCCGAGGGGCGGGCGCGGGTGGTGTCGGTGGAGGCGAGGGCCGGGGATGCGGCGCGTGTGGCTGCGGTCACTTCGGCCTTTCCTCCCCAGGTGGTCACGGAACTGGACGCGGGTCTGGAGGTGTGGCTCGAGGTGCCGTGGGCGCTGGTGCCCGAGGTCGCGGGGGCTCGCGAGGAGGCGGCCGAGAGCGACACGGAGTTCCGGGCCCTGCTTCGTGCGATCCATGGCGCGGGGGCCTTCGCCAAGGCCCGGACCGGGGGTGTCACGCCGGACCTCTTCCCTCCCCCGGAGCGGCTCCTGGCCTTCCTGCGGGCGGCCGTGGACGAAGGCGTGCGGTTCAAGGCCACCGCCGGGCTCCACCACCCGCTGCGGGGCAGCTACCCCCTGACCTACGCCCCCGACGCCCCGCGGGGGGTCATGTTCGGGTACCTGAACGTGCTCCTGGCCACGGCGGTGCTGCGGGCGGGGGGGAGCGACAGGGAGGGGCTCGCAGCGCTGGTGGAGGCGGACCCCGCCGCCCTCACCTTCGGGGCCGAAGCCCTCGCCTGGGGACGCTTCCGCTTTGATGCGAAGGAGCTGGCGGATCTCCGGGCCCGGACCCTGGGCGGCTTCGGATCGTGCTCGCTCCGGGAGCCGGTGGATGAGCTGGAGGGGGTGCTTGGGGGGGTGGGCCCGGCCAGCATGGACTGAGGCCCCGGCGGCCAGCCCGGCACAGGATCGGCTGGACGGAAGCGTGGCAGACGCAGGTGACGCACCCAGCCATGGCCCGGCCCACCCGTTGCCATTGGGTTGGGAGATGTCGGCTCATGCCCCCTTCCCTTCCTCCTCCCAGACCGTTCGCCGTTGGTCGGGCGCCACCGCTGCACAGGCGTATCGCCCGAGCGGTGCGGTCTACCGCCCCCGCCGCCCCACCGAGACGCCCCTGTACCCGGTGGTCCAGCACCACCTGGAGACCTTCCTCGCCGAGGCGCAGAGCACCGACCCCATGGGCTGGGGGGTCCCCACATGGGTGGAGCGCGACTTCCGCAGCTACCTGCGCTGCGGCATCCTCGCCCACGGATTCGCGCGGGTGCGTTGCACCGACTGCGGGCATGACCGGCTCCTGGCCTTCTCCTGCAAGGGTCGCGGGGTGTGCCCCTCCTGCAACGCACGACGCATGGCGGAGGTGGCGGCGCACCTGACCGACGAGGTAATCCCGCACCTTCCCGTGCGGCAGTGGGTGCTATCTGTGCCGAAGCGGGTTCGGCCCTTCCTGCACCAGACGCCCGAGGTGGCGAGTGCGGTGCTCGGGATCTTCCTCCGGGGGCTCCGCGCCACGCTTCGTGACGCGAGTCCGGGCTCGCCGGCTTCGGTGCGGGACGCGCAGCTCGGAGCCATCTCCTTTCCGCAGCGCTTTGGGAGTTCGCTACCGTCGAAGACACTGAGCATCGAAGATGCGAAGAGCCCCCACTACCACTTTCACGTGCTGGCCCTCGATGGCGTGATCTCCGGCGACGTCGAGCGGGGAGTCCGGTTTCACGAGGCCACTGGAGTTCCCCCGATTCAGTGGACAGGTGAGAACTGAGGAACCGTGATACCCTGCCCCCCTTCTACCCGGGGAGTCGGAAGGCTCCGCTGCGGGGCAGCGGAGTGGAGCGCAGAGCCTTCCGTGGGGGAAGGATGGGGCGACTGAGTCGGGGGCGCCAGCGGGGGCTGGACCCGGGCCCTGTGCTTCTCCTCGAAGCGCAGGGGCGAGAGGTACCCGAGGGCCGAGCGCCGGCGCCTCGGGTTGTACCACCCCTCGATGTAGCGGAAGACCTCCATTCGCGCCTCGACCTGGGTCCTGAAGACCCGGCGGTCCAGGAGCTCGCACTCGAGGCTGGCGAAGAAGGACTCGGCCATGGCGTTGTCGTACGCGTCCCCGACGGACCCCATCGAGGGGCGGACCCCGGCGGCCTCGCATCGCTTTCCGAAGGCATAGGACGTGTACTGGCAGCCCTGATCCGAGTGGTGAATGACGGACTCGGGGCGCCGCTGCTCCAGCGCCATGTCCAGCGCCTCGAGCACGAGCTCGGTCCTCAGGTGGGTGCGCATCGACCAGCCCACGATCCGTCGGCTCCAAACGTCCGAGCACGACGGCCAGGTACAGGAATCCGGCCCAGGTCGGAATGTAGGTGATGTCGGCGACCCAGAGCTGGTTCGGTCCCGTGGCCGTGAACGCCCGGTTCACCAGATCCCCTGCCGGCGCGTCCTCCTTGCTCCGCCACGTCGTCTGGACACCCCGGCGACGGCTCACCCCTTGGACGCCGGCCACTCGCATGATCCGGGCGACTCGGTTCAGGCCGGCCTGGAGGCCATGGTCGGGGAGTTCGGCATGCATCCGCGGCGAGCCGTACGTCCCGTCGCTCTCCTTGTGGACCGCCTGGATGGTCTCGAGAAGGAACGCGTTCGCCCGAGCACGCGCAGATGGCTCCCGGCTCAGCCACGCGTAGTAGCCGCTCCTGGAGACCTCGAGGACTCGGCACATCATCGACACGGGGTACATGGCCTGGTGCGCCCTCACGAATCCGAAGGCTTCGGAAGCGTAATCGACTCCCGGGCGAACAAGGCGGCCGCTTTTCCCAAGATCTCCCGCTCCATCTCGAGCTGCTTGACCTTGCGACGAAGCTCCCGGAGTTCCTTCCGCTCCGCCGTGCTCAGGCCATCGGCTCGAAGCCCTTCATCCACGTCCGCCTGGGTGGCCCAGTTCCGGATCGTGTTGGGCGACGGCTCGAACTCCTTTGCCAGCTCCTCCGGGCTCCGGCCAGCCCGAACCAACTCCACCATCCGACGCTTGAACTCCGCCGGGTACGTCTTCTTCCCTTGTGCCATGCGGAAACCTCCTTTACCTCTACCTCAAGAGTGGGGTGTCCACTGAACCGGGGGAACTCCACGCGCCCGCGGCTACCGCTCCACCCGCAACCTCATCGCCATGATCTACCTCATGCATGGCAAGCTCCCCAACCTTCAACCCATTTGAGACAGCGAGGAGCCGAAAAGGTTGTGCCGGGAAGACCTGCTTCCGATGTTGGACTCCGCACAGCACCGATGGAGGGGCAGAAATGGACAACGCTTTGACAACGGAACGGATCCGTGTGTGGCGGCCTGAGGAGCTTGAGGGTGTGGAGGTGGTACACACGGAGAATCAGACGCGCCCGGACGTGTACTACTTCGATCACTTCGCCTTCGCCTCGCCGCTTCGCGACCATGCCGAGGCGCGTTACCGTCGCTGGAGCTACACGGTCGAGGGTCGAACCGTGCAGATGTGCGAGCCCGGCCAGCTTTACGTCACGCGCGCGCAGCACGTTCCCTGCGCGAGCCGGCTGCTCTTCGTAGATCCCCCGGTAGTCGAGGGGGCCGCGCGAGAGCTGAGCGTCCGCGGTGTCCCACACTGGTCGCGGCCGATCACCCGGGATCCGCTTCTCTTCGGCGCCCTGAATTCACTTCACCAGGCGGTCGACAACGGCAGCTCGCCACTGTCAAAGCAGACGCTGCTCGCTGAGGCGCTGCGCCTATTGCTGGAGCGCCATGGCGAGGAGCCTCCTCGCCGATCAGGCCTCCACAAGCCTGCGGTCGTTCGCGCCCGTGAATACCTGCACGCACACTTCAGCGAGAGCATCAGCCTGGACAACCTTGCTTGCGCGGCGCACCTCAGCAAGTATGAGCTCGTGCGGCAGTTCCGGGATCAGATGGGGCTGCCGCCCCACCAGTACCTGATCCGGGTTCGGCTTGCCGCGGCAAAGCGGCTTCTCGCCTCGGGAGCTTCGATCTCTCGTGCCGCGCTGGAGTCCGGGTTCTCGGCGCAGAGCCACCTGCACCGACACTTCGTGCGAAGCTTGGGCGTAACCCCCGGCCGGTATCGCAGCGCTAGCGTAGCGAAGACCTGAGAGCCGCAGCACCGGCGCTCCCGGCGGTATCGGCGTCACCTGCCGAAGTTCCCGTCGTGGTGCGGCCTCGCCACGTTCCATCTGACCTGTCTCTCCTGCGTGATGCTCGCGCCTCCGATGCACGCGAACCAGATCCACGGTCGGATTGTTCACGCCCAGCAGATACTCGAGTGAGGGCTCCCATTAGTGGTAGTCGTGGACCGGACTGGGTTCGATTCGCCTAGGAGCTCGGCCCCGAAACCGATAGGTCCGGGGGCTCCGGATCTATCCCTCGGTGTCCGCCGGGGGCGGATGGCGATAGCATGTTTGCTGTTGCCTATCTTGTTGCGCGCGACTGAACCTGGGGCGGACGGTTCCCAGAGTGATGCTTGGATCGGTTCACTTAAGCCCGCTGGCGACCTGGACTTCGTGAGTTGCCGCGGGTAAGGGCAAAAGCGTTTTAGGATGATTGACCGGTGCAAGCGAGAAGCCATCCGCCCTTTACCTTTCTTGCCCCAGGCAGAAGGAACTGGGGGCGTCCTGGCACCGTCTTGATTTCCCCGATGGGGGCTCAACCGAGCTCCCCCACTTGTCTTGCGCTGCCCGCCCTTCTTCCGTCCGAAGCCCGTGCCAAATCGCTCTCACGGAGAGCCGCCCGCCGGCTTCGAGCCCTCAGCGGGGGCGACTTCCCGCCACTTTCGGTGGCCGATCTGCTTCGGAGCCACGTAGGCCGTGCTTTTCCCTGCTTCGACCTGACCAAACGCCGCATCGCTTCGGTATCTGGGTTCGGCATTTGCCTGCTCCGGCCGGCACCCCCGTTGTCCGCCTCTTTCCTGCCAGAACCCGCATTGGACGGCTTGCGGGGTACTCGGACACGCTCCTAGCCATCTGCACCTTTGGTTGCTGCGCACCGCAGGCATCTCACCGGGCCGCTCCCGGTAGCTTCGGAACAAGAGCCGACCTGTTCCGCAAGTTCGTTGAAGAAGATTGGCTCGGAGAGACCTAGACTTCTTGGAGAAAGCCGTTCGGGCCCGCCCCATCCAACACGGTCCCGACTCGTCCCATCAACGTGGAGCTGTCGATGCCCACCTCCATTTCCCCGCGGTCGATGTCGACTAGCCTAGTGCCGCTATGTGCCCTGTTCACCTTGGTCGGAGGCCTCATGAAGACGATCACCGCAAAACCCCCTGCAACAGCGTCAGTACCGTATCCGTCAGTTCCCTTCGAGCGCGTCGCTTTCGCCAGCGGCGAAGAGACGCTCGTCGGCCACCTCTACTTCCCGCCCGGCTACCGCGCTGGCGACCAGCTTCCGGCGGTGGTGGTCACAGGTGCTTGGATGACGGTCAAGGAGCAGATGGCCGGGCGCTACGCTAGGGAGCTGGCGAGCCGCGGCTACGCTGCGCTTGCCTTCGACTTTCGCGGCTGGGGCGAGAGCGGGGGCCGCGAGCGCCAGCGGGAGAACCCGGCCGAGAAAATCGAGGACATACAGGCCGCGGTCGCGTTTCTCGCCACCCGTTCGGAGGTGGACCCGCAGCGGATTGCCGGGCTCGGCATCTGCGCCAGCGCCGGGTACATGGTTGGAGCCGCGACCCGCACCCCTGCCCTTCGCGCCGTGGCGTTGGTCGCGCCCTGGCTGCACGACGCCGATATCGTGCGCGAGCTCTACGGTGGCGAGGAGGGTGTCGAGCGGCTGACCCGAATCGGGCGCGAGGCCGCTGCGAGCTTCCAAGATACGGGCGAAATGACACTGGTGGCGGCGGCCAGCCTCACCGACCGCAGCGCGATCATGTTTGGCGTTCCATACTACACGGACGCCGATCGGGGAATGATCCCGCAGTGGCGCAACGAGGCGAACCTCGCATTCTGGGAGGGCTGGCTCACCTTCGACGGCATACGCGCGGCGCCTGAGCTTCGTCAGCCGATCCGCGTCGTGCACAGCGACGCCGCGGCCATCCCGCACGGGGCGCGGCGCTTCCTCGCCCGGGTGCAGGCGCCTCGGAGCGAGTTGTGGCTCGACGGCGTCAGCCAGTTCGACTTCTACGACCGGCCGGAACCGGTTCGCCTTAGCGCCGACGCTGTCGCCGAGCACTTCCGTCAGACGCTCGACGGCCGTGCCGTCGACATGGCGAATCGGTCGGCATCGGATGGGCAAACCGTGGTTGAGGAGTTCTTCGCCGCGCTCGAGGCTAAGGACATCGACCGTTTCCTCGCCGTGTGGATGGAGGACGGCGTGCAGGTGATGCCGTTCTCGCCCAACGGCTTCCCGCAGCGGCTGGAGGGCAGGGAGGCGATCCGCGCTCAGTACGGAGCGCTCCCGGAAAACTACCGTTCCATGCGTTTCCCGCGCGAGATCCTCCCCCTTCAGGCGCCGGGTCTCTTCGTGGTACGCTACACGGGTGAGATCGAACTGATGAGCGGTGGCCGCTACGACAACACCTACATCGGGCTGTTCACTGTGCGGGATGGCCGCGTCGCCGAGTTCGTGGAATACTTCAACCCGATCGTCCTCCAACAGGCCTTCGGCGAGGCGTTGCACCAGAACTTCGGGGTCGCCGGGAGCCGATGAGGCACTGATCGTCGGGCTTGGTGTCCGACTCTCCCGCTGCGGCGACCCGATTGGCGATCTTCACCACGTCCAACCTGTCACTGTCGACGCTCACCGACGGCTCGCCCTCACGCGCCCTCCCCTCTCGGACCGCTCCGGCCATTGCGCTGGCGACGCCCGTACGAGTGGCACCTCGTCCCGGATCCCCGTGCCCACTGAACGGCGGCGAAACCCCTCACCGGCTCGGTTCGGCCGTCGACCTCTAGGGTTGGCTCCTCCCCGACTCGTGGCCCACGAAGCGGATGGGGAGGAGCAGTGCCTTGTGGTTGTCAGGCCTCGGCGGCGGCGCCTGAAGGAGATCCTCAAGGTGGAGGTCTCTCCGTCGCTGATCTCGAACCTGACGGACGCCGACCCTGACGACTTCAAGGCATGGCAGGCACGACCGCTCGACGCGGTATATCCCACCGTCTACCTGCACGCGATCCACGTGAAGATGGGGACTGGCGGCCATGTCCAGAGCCACGCGGCTTGCCCGGCTCCCAACCTCTCCGGCGAGAGGGAGCTTCGGGGTCTCTGGGAGGGCGAGGCCGAGGGGGCCAAGTTCTGGCTTGCCGTGCCCACTAAGCTCAGGAACCGCGGCGTTCAGGATATCCTGAACGCCGCCATCCACGGGCGCATCCGAGGCGATCGGACCCGTCTTCCTGAAGACCCAGGTCCAGCTCAAAAGCGTCCACACGGTGCGGGTCTCCATGGCGTACGTGTCGTACAGGGATCGGAAGGCCGCAGCCCGCGACCTGAAGGCCATTTGCCAAGCGCCCACCCTCGAGGCCGGAGAAGAGGCGCTGGCGGTCTTCGGGGCCCGCTGGGATGCCCGGTTCCCCATGATCAGCCGGGAATGGCGGACGAGGTGGGCGAATCTGCCCCCCTTCTTCCACTAACCTCCCGAGCTCCGGAAGGTGATGTACACCACGAACGCCATCGAGGCAACCAACGCCCAACTCCGAAACGGGATCAAGAGGCGGGGTTCCCTCCCGAACCTCGAGACCATGTGGAAAGGCATCTGCCTCGGCATCATGACGGCGGCCGGGGATTGGACCCGGCGCGTCAAGGACTGGGCCGTGGCCCTCAACCAACTGAGCCATGTCCGCCCCATACGACTGCTCGAACGATTCTCGTGGCCACCTATAGATAGAAGTCAAGAGACCCCGTGCAAACGAAGACCGGGCACGGCCCGACCACGCGCCTTGAGTGAAGGAGCGATGAATTTCGAACCCTATAACTAGCTCAGCAGAGCGCCCACGGCCTGGAGGATGGTGCCGAGAAAAATGTACACGACGGCCGCCCATTCAGATCCATATCCGTCCACTACCATCCTCGCTTGTCTTGCAGCGACGGCGTCTACGTTTTCCTTCAGCTCACGACTTCGCTCACGGGCTTCCGTCCGGATCATCTCTTGCTCCGCGAGGCTCTGTCGACGGGTGGATTGGATGGCTTCATTCAATTCAACCACCTTTTTCTCAATCTGCTCAACCCGTACTTCAAGCTCGAGCGACGGGCCCGCGGAAAGCGCCGACGCCGCGGCGGAGGCTTGGGCCGCAGGTATGCTGGCGCAAAGGGACGCTACGTGCTCCGGGGGTTCCGGGGTCCACAGTCTCTTCCATCGCCGAAGCCACTTCCGCACCGCCTGGCCCGCCTCGTGCCGCCTCGCATCCACCGGCACCACTACCACGGAGTCCTGGCTCCCAATGCGCGCCTGAGGTCCACCGTGGTCTCGATGGGCTGGCCCGAGCCCGACGAACCTCCTGTCGACGCGAAGTGTTCCCCATCATCCGATCACCCGTCCCACCCCCTGGCTCCGCCGGACCACTCCGATGAGCCGGGTCCGCCCGGCCCCACGCCGCGCTCACGATCCAGCCGCAGGCCCAGCCGCATGCTATGGGCCCAGCTTCTCGCCCGCATCTACGAGGTGCTCCCGCTCCTGTGTCCCGTCTGCGGCGGTGAGATGCGCATCATCTCGTTCATCACCCTGCCCTCCACCGTACAGCGCATCCTCCTCCCTCTCAACCTCCCCCATCGGCCTCCCCGCGTGTCCCCCGCCCGTGGCCCTCCCCAGGCCGAGCTCCACTTCGACCAGTCCCCCGCCTTCGACCTCGCCGATCCCGACGCTGTCCCGGACTACGAGTCCGATCCGTCCACTCCCCATGATTCAGAGCTCTGAGAGGGAGAGGCACGACCCCCTCCGGTCCGCGCGCCCCCGGCCCGTCGCACCAGTCCGTCTCCCACCGCCCATCGCACCATCCTTCGGGCCCCGATTCCCATGGCGCTTCCTCCATCTCGGCTTCGCCTGCCTTCCAGCGCCTCCCGGGCTCACGGCCGCCCCCGCCATCCCCGACTCTTCGGCACCTTGCACTGCCAGACGCCACGCCCCACCTTCTCTCCGCCCCTCAGAGGGCGTTTGTATTTCCTTCTATGGGGCAAGCCGTCAAGATACACCTCCGCTACACGCCGTCCGATCTCGTTTTGACGGCCAGCGTTCGTTGTTTCCGCCGCCCGGGACGGTCGCTTGCGGAGTGAGGTGGAACGTTCGAG
>JBJHBX010000070.1:0-10412 GCA_050485725.1 Gemmatimonadales bacterium
CGGGATCGTTCCCGGATGGGGAGAGCTCGTCCCGGGGCTGGGCCTGACCGCGCTGGGCGTCGTCCTGACCGCGGTGGCAGCGCCGGCCCTCCTGAACCGGATCACGGGCGGGAGATCCTGAAACGCGCATGACGCGAAGAAAAAGCTTTTTGTTGACATCGGCTTACACACCTTCCTATACTGCGCTCGTTCCAACCCACGACGGTGCACGGCTCGGATGGGGAAAGGCGGGGAACTCCTGCCATGCGTGGCATGCAGGGGCCTCGGTGGGATGGAGCATGACACCACGCAGGTACTGAACGGGACCACGAAGTGCGCCCCGAGGCGGGGTGGCACTTGTCAGGCGAAACGCGCATGAGCGCGCAATGCCTGTTTCGAGTTCGAGAGGGCGGGAAGGACCCGCCCCCTCCGTTCCTGGAGCGTGCGGCGCGCCATGGGGTTGGCGGCGCGTCGCCTCCCGCGAGGCATGCGGGAGGCCAGGGGCGGGTCATGCCCGCGATGCGGGCAGGCCCGGCTCGCGCCCGGGGTTTGCGGAGGAACCCCCGGCTCGAAGCCCGAGGTGCCGATGTACCGCGAAGTGCTCGTTCCGGTCGACAACTCCGACCACTCCCACTGGGCCGTCGACCGCGCGGTCGAACTCTGCAGCCGAAGTGACGGTCGCATCACGGGGAACCACGTCTACGCCGCCCGGCTCCACGACGTCCGGTTCCGCCAGCTCGAAACGGGGCTTCCCGCGCAGTTCCAGACGCCGGAAGAGATCCGCCGCCAGCGCAAGGTCCACGACAAGCTGATCGAGAAGGGGCTCCAGCTCATCTCGGACTCCTTCCTCGACCAGACGGAGCGGCGCTGCAGGGAGGGCGGAATCGAGCTGACCCGCCAGCTCCTCGAGGGGATCAACTACGAGGAGATCATCCGCGAGGCGAACCGAGGGGCGGGGCGGCTGCCAAGCCTGATCGGCTTCGATCCGAACATCGCCGACAAGTACGACGGCGGCGACACGGTCCGGAGCGACGTGCGCCTCGGCGACGACGGCCGGATCGTTGCCGAGGACGAGACCCAGGACGAGAAGCTGGCCGGCGAGAGCGGCCGGGTCTACGACCTCCTCTGCATCGGGGCGCACGGGATCGGCATCCAGCCCCAGTCCCAGCTCGGCGGCGTGGCCTCGCGGGTGATCCGGAAGGTCGAGAAGGACACGCTCGTCGTCCGGAACGACCGGCCACTTGCCGGAGGACGATGGATCGTCTGCGTCGACGGATCGTCCTACGCCTACAAGGCGATGCGGGTCGCCCTCGAACTGGCGAGGGAGTTCGGTGCGAAGCTCCACGTCTGCTCGGCCTTCGACGTCGAGTACCACCACGTGGTCTTCGGGAACATCAAGGACGTGCTCTCGGCCCAGGCGGCGAAGGTCTTCAAGTTCGAGGAGCAGGAAGCCCTCCACAACAACATCATCGACAAGGGGCTCCTGAAACTCTGCCAGGCCAACCTCAAGCGTGCGCAGGTCATGGCCTCGGAGTTCCCCGATGTCGAGATCGAGACCCAGATCCTGATCGGGAAG
Organism: Gemmatimonadales bacterium; assembly: GCA_050485725.1. Classification (GTDB taxonomy): domain Bacteria; phylum Gemmatimonadota; class Gemmatimonadetes; order Longimicrobiales; family Gaopeijiaceae; genus SKNW01. Next base: position 1,556 of record JBJHBX010000070.1, read on the forward strand.
CCCTTCCAGTGCATCCTGCAGTGGATCGAGGAGCTCGACCCGAGCCTCCTCATCCTCGCGCGCCACGGTGGGCACCGCATCGACGGCACCGACCTGGGCTCGCAGGCCGAGAACCTGTGCCGCCTGGCTCCGACCAGCGTGCTCCTGGTGGGGACCACCGACGTCCGCCCCGATGACATCCCGTGGATCGAGGAAGACGGTGAGCAGGGGCTCGAGTGGGCGCCCGACGCCGAGGTTCGCATCCTCCGCGTGCCCCCCTTCGCGCTCGGCATTGCGCGGAAGGCGGTCGAGGAGTTCGTGCTCGAGAACTACGGACCGACGAAGGGGAACGGGGTCGCGAACGGCGCCGGGGAAAGCAGCGGGCATGCGAACGGGAACGGGGCCCTGGTCGCCGACACGAACGCGCACGGCGCCGCCCACGTCCTGCCCACGGTGACCGGCGAACGGCTCGACGAGGCGATCCGGAAGCTCCTTCCGACCCACATGCAGCTCATCATGGGGATCGGCACCGCCGAGGAGCTGGCCCTTGCCGAGGTCAAGGCGGAAGAGGCGATGAAGCGGACCCTGGTCGAGGGCCACGACGCCGACCCCGTGCCCGAGACCCCGACCTTCCGGACCGCCTGCCCCTACACCGGCCACGTCCAGGTCCGGGAGCGTACCGCCGCCGACCCGGTGGCGTGGACCCACGAGGCCTTCGACCGGCTCCGGGCGGTCCCGCTGATCGCCCGGCCCCTGGCCCGGAACACGGTGGAGCGCTTCGCCCGCGAGAACGGGTTCTGGCGCATCACGACCATGGTCATGGACGAGAACCGCCAGGCCATGATCGAGGCGGACACCTTCGACATCGACACGATGCTGGTCATGTTCCGCGAGCTCCAGACCAAGCAGCTGAAGGCGGCGGCCGAGGGGGTGGACGGGCTCTCGGCCGAGATGCGGAAGTTCATCGAGGAGGCGAAGGCGCAGGGCGTCACCCGCTGCCCCATCCGCGATGTCGAGGAGCAGGTCGAGAAGTGCCCGGTCGACATGAAGACGGCGTCACCAGCCGAGGCCCGAGCCGCCGTCGAGCGATTCATGCATGAGCAGGGCGGGGGGGCGTCGGAGGCCGAGGCGCCAGGAGCCGCGTCCCGCGGGTCGGGGGACGGGGACGCGTGACGCCCGCGCCTCTCTCCTTCGAGGCCCCGCCGGCCCCTCCGGGGCAGGCTGCCCTCGACCTTCCGCACGTGGTGGCCTGGAACCTGACCCGGCGCTGCAACCTGGCGTGTGCGCACTGCTACATCTCGGCGGGGTCGTGGCACGCGCAGGCCGGTGAACTGGCAACCGAACGCTGCCTCCGGATCGTCGACGAGCTCCTGGAAGTGAACCCGGCGCCGATGCTGATCCTTTCCGGCGGCGAGCCCCTCTTGCGCGACGACCTGGAGAGGATCGCCCGCCATGCCTCGGCGGGAGGGGCCACCGTGGTCGTCGGAACGAACGGGACGCGCCTGACCGATGACCGGATCGCCTCGCTCCAGGAGGCCGGGGTGCGGGGGGTCGCGGTCAGCGTGGATTCGCTGCGGCCCCGGTACCACGACCGCTTCCGGCACGGGAGCGGGGCCCTGTCCGACACCCTCGACGCCGTTGCGCGGCTCGGCCGCCACGGCCTCGACTTCATCGTCCAGACGAGCCTGACCCGGGGGAACCGCGAAGAGCTGTCGGGGCTTGCGGCCTGGTCCGCCGAAATGGGAGCCGTGGCCTTCAACCTCTACTTCCTCGTGCCCACGGGGCGGGGCGAGGCCATGGAGGGCCTCTCGCCCGCCGAGAACGAGGAGGTCCTGGCCGAGCTGATCACCCTCGAGGCGCGCTACCGCGGTCGCATGCTCGTCCGCTCGAAGTGCCAGCCGCAGCTGATGCGCCATGCCCACGAGGGGGATCCGGCCTCGCCCCTTCTCGGCTACCGGACCCGCTGCCCCTGCGGGGTCCAGTACTGCCGCATCACGCCCGAGGGAAAAGTGACGCCCTGCCCCTACTCGCCGGTGGTGGCCGGCGACCTCCAGACGCAGTCGTTCGGAGACGTCTGGCGCGACTCCGAGGTCTTCCGGCTCCTGCGCCAGGGCACTCCCGGCGGCAAGTGCGGCCGATGCGCGTACCGCGAGGTCTGCGGGGGATGCCGGGCCAGGGCCCACGCCCAGGGGGGCGACCTCATGGGCCCCGAACTGTCGTGCGCCTACGAGCCCGAGGGGGTCGAGGAGGTCGTCCGGCCCCCGGCCGGCCCCACCTACGGCGCCCCCGTCGCCCCCTCCGGGATCCCGTGGAGCGAGGGGGCGCGGGCCCGCGTGGATCGCATCCCGAGCTTCGTCCGGGGCGTCGTCGTGGAGCGGGTGGAGCGCTTCGCCCGGGAGCGAGGCGTCGAGGTGGTCGACGAGGCGCTGATGTCCCGCGTCCGCGAGGAGATGCCGGTGGACTTCTCGCGGAAGCTTCCCTTCTTCCTTCGGCGCGGAGGCAGCGCTTGAACCCGGTCCCTCTCCCGGCCCCGCTGCCGGGATCGTCGAAACCCGATCTCCCGCACTCGCCGGCCACCGGAGGCCCGGGCGCGGGGCGCCTTGCCTGGCTCCTGTGCGGACTCGCGGCGGCGGGGGCGCTCGTGGTCCTCCTGGCCGAGCCCCTGGCGGCCCAAGGCTTCCAGTACCAGTACCGCGTCGCCGAGTACGGGCGCGACTTCCCGCTCGTGGGAAGCCGCGTCGCCGTCTGGGTGGCGGCGCAGGTCCACCTGATGTTCGCGGCCTTCGTGCTCGGCGTGCCGATGTTCGCGGTCATCGCCGAGGCCATCGCGATCTGGGGGAAGGACGAGAAGTACGACCGGCTGGCCCGGGAATTCACCCGCCTCCTTCTGGTGGCGTACAGCGCCACGGCGCTCTGGGGCGGCCTCCTCCTCTTCCTGCTCGTGAGCCTCTACCCCACCCTCTGGGGCTACCTGGCCGAGATCTTCGGCTACTCGATGTACGTCTACGCCGGTCTCTTCTTCTTCGAGACCGCGACGCTCTACACGTACTACTACACGTGGGACCGGTGGAAGGCGGGCCGCGCCAAGCTCGGCCACTGGGGGCTCGGGATCCTGCTCAACGTCTGGGGCACGATCGTGATGTTCATCGCGAACTCGTGGCTGACCTACATGATGAGCCCCCCGGCGTACGTGACCCCGGACACGGCCCCCCGCGAGGTCCTCTTCTGGAGCGCCTTCGCGAACGCCACCTGGATGCCCATCAACATCCACCGGCTCATCGCGAACGCGGTCTTCGGCGGCTCGGTCGTGGCCGCGTACGCGGCGTACCGCTTCCTGAAGGCGAAGACGGCCGAGGAGCGGGCGCACTACGACTGGATGGCGTATGTCGGGAACTTCATCGCGATCGCGGTCTTCCTGGTGCTCCCCTTCGCGGGCTACTGGCTGGGCCGGGAGATCTACGAGTACAACCAGCAGATGGGCGTCACGATGATGGGCGGCTTCATGAGCTGGCTCTGGATCGTGCAGGCCTTCCTGATCGGCATCCTCTTCCTGGCGGGGAACTACTACCTCTGGATCGGGCTGGGCCGCATCCCCGGAGGCGAGCGCTTCACGCCGTACACGAAGTACATGCTGGCCGTGCTCGTGGTGGGCTTCATCGTCTGGGCCACCCCCCATTCGATGATCGCCGACCGCGAGGAACTCGCGGCCATGGGCGGGACGCACCACCCCTTCCTCGGGGTGCTCGGGGTCATGAGCGCCAAGAACACGGCGGTCAACCTGATGATCCTGACCACCTTCCTGTCGTTCCTCATGTACAGGCGGGCGAACAAGGTGCCCACCGTTCCGTGGGCACGCACCGGAACCATCGCCCAGGGGGTGATCCTCGCGGTCTGTGCCGCGGTGGTCCTCTTCTACGGGGTCTACGGCTACTTCGTGCCGGCGCTCGTCCGGATCGGGTTCTCGGTCTACCAGGTCCTGGTGGTCCTCGCGTCGATCGTCGCGGTCGTGGTCCTCGACCTGATGATGATGCGGGGGGCCACGTCGCGGGGCGCGATCCGCTGGGGGGAGATGCCCGAGCGCGCCCAGTACGCCCTCTTCGTGCTGGTCGTGACCTTCACCTGGCTCATGGGGCTCATGGGCTTCGCCCGGAGCGGCATCCGCCAGCACTGGCACATCTGGGAGGTGATGCGCGACACCTCGGCCCATGCCGCCACCCCGGCCCTCGGCTACGCGGCGATCGTGATCAGCGCCTGCGTCGTGATCTTCCTCGGCATGATCGCCTTCGTCTTCTGGATCGGGGGCATGATCGTGAAGCCGCAGGCGCCCCCCGCCGCGACCGTCGCTCGGACCCCGGCCCCGGATCCGACCCCGGGACCCGCGCCCGGGCTTCCCCATCCCCGCACGACCTAGGAGGCGCCTGCGATGTCGTCCGTGGACTTCAAGGTGGCGGGCGTGGTGGCCGGCACCATTCTCCTCTTCACCCTGATCGCGAACGTGATCCCGCAGGTCCAGTCGGAGGTCCCGCTGGAGGTGGCCTTCGGTGCCGACGTGACCGCGGAGGAGCTCGTCGAGGCGGGGGAGGCGCTCTACCGTGGCGCCGGGGGGTGCATGGCCTGTCACGCCGAGACGAGCGGCGCGCGGGGGCCGAACCTGGCCACCGACTACCGGGGAATGGGCCCGATCGGCGCGCGCTGCGGGGACCGGGTCCCCGGCGTGGCCTGCAAGGAGTACCTCTACGGCGCCCTGGTCCGGCCCATGGAGCACATGGTCGAGGGCTACCCGCCGATCATGCCCCCCGTCGACCGCACCATGTCACAGCCGCAGATCTGGGCCATGGTGGCGTACCTGGAGAGCCTGGGGGGCGAGGTCACCGTCACGGCCGCCGACATCCCGGACGAGGACGCGACCCCCGCGGGCGCACCGGGCGACGTCGCGGCGGTCCCCCCCGGCGGGTCGGCGTCGAGTGACCCGGCCGAGATCGTCCGTGAGCTCTGCGTCATGTGCCACATCCTCGAGGGCGAGGGCGCACCCCTGGGACCCGCCTTCGACGGGATCGGCGCCAGGCGAAGCCCCGACGATCTCCGCCGGGCCATCCTCGACCCCCCTTCGGTGGTGGCCGAGGGCTACGAGGAGATGGTCGGCGTGATGCCCACGTACTTCGGCGAGCGGCTGACGGGGGTCCAGCTCGAGGCCGTGGTGCGCTACCTGGCGGGGCTCCGATGAGGGGCCGCCGCCTCTGGCCGCGGGAGCCCTTCGCCCAGGCCGTCCTGGTCATGGTGCTGGCCTGGGTGTTCATTCGCTGGGGGATCCCCTACCTGCCCCCTCTCGTCGGGGTCTCCAGCGCCCCGGTCCCCCGGAGCGTCATGCTCCAGTACATGCTCACCGTGGCGCTCGGAGTGCTCGTCTGGGTCAGCGAGAACGAGCTCCGCTGGAAGGCCTTCAAGCGCCCCATCTTCGAGGCCATGGTCCTCCCCGAGCGCCGGATGGTCCGGACGCTGGCCCTTGTGGCCGTTCCCCTGCTCGTGGGCTTCGCCACCTGGGACTCGGTTCGCCCGAAGGTGACCGCCCCCGCGGGCCTGCGGTCGGTGCACCCGGCCCCGCCGAGCCAGATCACCTTCCGGGGAGAAACCATGCGTCTCGACGGGCTCGAGAACCCGCTCAGGGAACAGGGACGCGAGGAGGAGGCCTACGCGCTGGGCCTCGAGCTCTACTACCGGAACTGCATGGCCTGCCACGGCGACTACCTGGACGGCCAGGGGCACTACGCGCACGGTTTCAATCCCACGCCGCTCCCCCTGCGGGGCGGTGGCACGATCGCGCAGCTCACCGAGAGCTACGTCTTCTGGCGCATCGCGAAGGGCGGGCCCGGGCTTCCCCGCGAGGGCGCCCCCTGGAACTCGGCGATGCCGGCCTGGGAGGACTTCATGACCGCCGACGAGATCTGGGCGGTGACCCTCTTCCTCTACCGGCAGGCAGGGCTCTCGCCGCGGACCTGGGGAGAGCACTGATGGAGATGCGACGGAGCGGACGCGTGCGCCCCCCTGGTTTCCTTGCGGCCGCCGGCGTCGTGGCGGTCCTCGCCGCGGCGTGGACCGCGGCCGCCCCCGAGGCCCTCGCGGCCCAGGACATCGACCGGGGCAGGGAGCTCTACGACCGCTGGTGCGCCGCCTGCCACGGATTCGAGGGCGACGGGCACGGTCCCGCCGCCACCTGGATGCTCCCCCGGCCCCGCGACTTCACCCGGGGGGTCTACCAGATCAGGACGACCGCCGGCGGGGAGCTCCCCACCGACGCCGACCTCATGCGCATGATCGACGAGGGGATGCCCGGCACCTCGATGCCCGGATGGGCCGACGCGCTTTCCCGGCGCGACCGGGAGGCCCTCGTGGCCTACCTCAAGAGCTTCTATGCCGGGTTCGAGAGCTTCGGCCCCCCGACGCCCCTGGACTTCGGTCGCGCACCCCGGGCCAACGACGAGCGGATCGCCGAGGGGCGGGACTTCTACGACCGCGTCGAGTGCTGGCAGTGCCATGGCCGGAGCGGCCGGGGCGAAGGGTCCAGTGCCCCGACGCTGGAAGACGACTGGGGCTACCCGATCCGCGCCGTCGACCTGACGAAGAACTGGCGCTTCAACGGGGGGGGCTCGGTCGAGGAGATCTACCGGCGCCTTCGCACGGGGCTCGACGGTACCCCGATGCCCTCGTTCTCGGACCTGATCGACGCCGACTTCATGACCGAGGAACAGCTCTGGAACCTTGCCCACTACGTTCGGAGCCTCTCGCCCGAGCGTGCCCCCCGGGTGCGCGAGGTCATCCGGGTCGAGCGGACCGAGGTGGGTGACCTGCCCACGGGGCTGGACGACGAACGCTGGGCGGAGGCCGACGCCTTCCACATTCCGATGGTGGCCCAGATCATCGTCGCGCCCCGCTGGTTCGACCCGGCCATCGACGCGGTCCAGGTCCGCGGATTCCACGACGGAAACGAGCTGGTCCTTCACCTGAGCTGGCACGACCGCTCCCGGAGCCCGGACCCGGCGTGGGCCGAGTGGCAGGCCCGGGTCCTCGAGGTCATGGATCCCCACGACGGGGATCCGCCTGAGCCGGGCCCGCGCCCGGACCGGCTGACCGTGCAGTTCCCGGTCGAGATTCCCCGGGGCATGGACCGTCCCTTCTTCCTGAAGGGCGACGCCCGGAACCCGGTCGCCCTCTGGGAGTGGTCCAGTGAGCGCCCGGACCGGGCCACGCGTGCCCGGGCCCGTGGTGTCCGCGAGGTCCAGGGCGTGCCCGGCGGCGAGGTCCGCGCCGAGGCCCGCTGGGCCGACGGGCGGTGGGAGCTCCTGCTCCGGCGCGCCCTCGTCACCGACGACCCGCTGAACGACCTGCAGTTCGAGGAAGGCGTCTCGATCCCCATCGCATTCCATGCATGGGACGGGGACCACGGAGAGGACGGCACCCGTGGATCCCTCAGTTCCTGGTTCTTCATCCACCTGGAGCCCGAAGTGCCGCCCACGGTCTTCGTGGCTCCCCTCGTCGCCATGCTGCTCACCGGCGGGCTCGGCCTCTTCGTGGTGGCCCGGGCCCAGCGCCGGGAGCGGCTGGCAGGCAGCACCCCCAGTACCCCATCGATGATCCCGACGGAGGCCACATGAAGCCGATCCACCACCGCCTGCCCCTCGCCCTGGTCCTTCTCCTCGCCCTCGGGGCGGTCGCCTGTGGAGGCGGAGACGACGCGGCGCCCCGCGGCGCGCAGCAGGTCACGGAGATGCCCTTCGACGTCGCCACCGCCGGCTCCGTCCAGGGCATGGTCATGTTCGAGGGAACGCCCCCGGCACCCGAACCCCTCGACATGGCGAGCGAGCCCCAGTGCCTGGAGCGCTACGACGAGCCGCCTGCCCGCGAAAACGTGCGCGTGCGGGGCGGCCACCTGGCCGACGTCTTCGTCTACGTGAAGGAGGGGCTCGAGGACATGGCCTTTCCGGTTCCGTCCGAGGCGGTCGTCATCGACCAGGTCGGGTGCCGCTACGTGCCGCGGGTTTCCGGGGCCATGGTGAACCAGCAGGTCACGCTCCGGAACTCCGACGGGCTGATGCACAACATCAACGCGACGCCGCAGGTGAACCGGGGCTTCAACATCAGCCAGCCGGTGAACATGGACACGAACCGCACCTTCCCGCTGCCCGAGGTCATGGTGCCGCTGCGCTGCGACGTGCACGGGTGGATGGGGGCCTACCTGGGCGTGCTCTCGCACCCTTACCACGCCGTGACCGGAGACGCGGGGACCTTCGCCCTCGACCGGCTCCCCCCGGGGGAGTACCTGATCGAGGCATGGCACCCGAACCTGGGGACGCAGGAGCAGCGCGTGACGGTGACGACCGGGGAGACGGCCTCGGTCTCGTTCACCTTCCGCGGCGAGGGGTGAACGCATGGACTGGATCCTCCCGCCAGGGGTCACGACCTACGCCGCCGACATCGACCGGCTCTACTACCTGATCCTCGTCATCACGGGGGTGGTCTTCCTGCTCACGCAGGGGCTCCTCTTCTGGTTCCTCTTCCGGTACCGGAAGAGAGAGGGAAGCCGGGCGGAGTACATCCACGGAAGCACGAAGGCGGAGGTCGTCTGGACGGCCGTCCCCTTCGTCATCGTCGTCGCGCTCGGACTGATGAGCAAGAGCATATGGGACGAGATCAAGGACCCGGCGAGCATCCCCGATGACGCCTACGAGATCCACGTTTCGGCCCGGCAGTTCGAGTGGGAGGCCCGCTACGCCGGCGCCGACGGGGTCTTCGGGACCGAGGACGACTTCACGCTGCTGAACCGGATGCATGTGCCGGTGAACCGCCCGGTCGTCGTGCACCTGGGGGCCGAGGACGTGATCCA
>JBJHBX010000071.1:0-10390 GCA_050485725.1 Gemmatimonadales bacterium
CATCCCAGGCCATGGGAACCCACTCCACCTCGGGCAGCCCGAGCTCCGCCACGGCGAGGCGGAGAAGCTCCGGGGCCTTCCCCGTGACCCTCCCCTCGGCATCCATGTAGGCCCAGGGGGGTTCCTGACTGAACCCCGCGCGCAGCGGAACCCGGGCCTCCGGGTCGTGTCCAGGCGTGCCGCAGGACCCGAGGGCGACGGAGACCAGGAGCAGGAGCGGGACCAGGAGAGGCGGGGGAAGGAGCTGGGTCCACGAGTCCCGTACGCGGAGCCCGGACCGGGAACTCGGCCCCCCCGGTTCGTTCACCTCCTCGGACTTCATGGCCGGCCCTCCAGGTCTGTTGAGGTGACGCCCGACAAGCAGGCCCCTATCGCTCGGGGCAAGTTCCGTACCTTTCTGGGCGCGGGTGTGGGGGCGAAGGGTCGCTGGGTGTACGGTCACAGTCGCCCGTCCGCAAGGCCCGGTCCGGGACCATCAAGGCGGCATCGCAAGGGGGACCGCCAACGATCGCGAAGGCCGCTCAGTCCTCCGCGTCCCCTTCGAAGATCTCCACACCCACCTCCCGGACCTCGCCACCTTCCAGCCGGCGAACCGAGAGTCTCAGCTCGCCGGCCTGGAGCTCCGCCCCCTCCACGAGTCCCTCGCCAAGCCGCTCCTGGAGAAGCGCGCCGACCGTGCGGCTCGGGTTCGGGTCCAGGTGGATCCCGTAGAACTCCTCCATTTCGCCCACCGTCGTCTCGGGAGAGATCGGCATCTCGGCAATGAGCTCCGGCTCCCGCACACTGCCGTGGGCGGAGAAGAGTCGGTCCACCCGGGCGCGGATCTGGGGGCGCATGACGACGAAGACGTGGTCACCCGGCTCGATGGGGGTTCGACCCCGTGGCGGGATGACCTCCTGGCCACGTGCGATCATGGCGATGACCGCCGTATCCGGGAGTGCGAGATCCCGCACCAGGTGCCCTGCCACCCAGGAATCCGGGGCCACGGCGTATTCCACGATGTCGCCGTCAACATGCTTGAGCGAGGAGATCTCGAGGGTCACCGGCGGCTCGGGACGGGCCGCCTCCCGAACCCCGAGCCATCGTGCCACGGGAGGGAGCGACCATCCCTGCGTAAGCGCGGAGAGGAGGACCACGAAGAAGACCACGTTGAAGATGAGCCCCCCCTCTTCCACGCCAAGGAGGAGGGGGTAGATGGCGAGGATGACCGGAATCGCACCCTTGAGTCCCGCCCAGGCGATGAAGCCCGTCTCGCGTGGCGCGAAGCCGAAGGGAAGGATCGAGAGGGCCACCGCCACCGGTCGCGCCACGAAGACGAGAACGAGGGCCACGAGGAGCCCCTCCACCGCCACTCCCGGGAGCTCGCTGGGTTGAGCCAGGAGCCCGAGCATCACGAACATGGTGATCTGGGCCATCCATGCGCCGCCATCGTGGGCCATGAAGACCCCGCGCTTGAACACGATATTGGCGTTGCCCAGTACGAGCCCGGCCAGGTACACCGCGAGGAACCCGCTCCCCCCGAGATAGGCGGGAAGGCCGTAGGCGAGAAACCCGAGGGCCAGTGTGAAGGCGGGGTAGAGACCCGCCGCCTGCAGGTCGACGCGGTTGAGCACCCGGGCCCCGATCCACCCGATTCCGACGCCCCCGACCGTGCCGATCAGGGCCTGGCGCAGTAGAAAGCCCCCCATCTCCCACCCCGGGGTCATCGTCCCGGTCAGGATACCCAGGCACCCCAGCGTCAGGAGCACGGCCATGGGATCGTTCGACCCGGATTCGATCTCGAGGGTGGAGGCGACCCGGGGGCGAAGATGGAGCCCGCGCCCCCGGAGGACCGAGAAGACCGCAGCCGCGTCCGTCGAGCCCACGATGCTTCCCAGGAGGAGGCCGGCCAGGAGCGGGATGCCCAGGATCCAGGAGGCGGCGAGCCCCGTGATCCCTGCGGTCACCACGACCCCCACCGTGGCAAGCGTCACCGCCGGCTTCCAGGCGACGCGGAAGGACCGCCAGGGGGTCTGGAGTCCGCCGTCGAAGAGGATCAGGACCAGGGCCATCGTTCCCACCGCATGGGCGATGGGATACGCATTGAATGCGATCCCTCCGATGCCGTCCTCGCCTGCGAGCATCCCAATGGCCAGGAAGATCACGAGCCCCGGCACCCCGATCCGGCTCGACAGGGTGTTCGAGAGGATGGCCACCATGAGGAGGGTGGCCCCGACCAGGATCAGGGCGTCTACGGCGTACACGAAGGCTCAGCGCGGGAGGGGAACGACGACGAGTGATGAGGGAACGCGCCGCACCACCTCGTGTGCCACACTCCCGAACACCGACCGCCCGAGAGCGCCGTAGCCGCGGGTGCCGATCAAGAGGAGATCCGGCGGTGACTCCGCCACGGCCGCCAGGATGCCGTCGGGGGCGAGCGGTGCCGAGCGGATCCGGCTCGTGAGGCGCAGATGCGGGGTGGCTTCGGCCTGCCGTGCGAGCAGGCGCGACCGGAGCGCTTCGTGCGCCGAAATGGTCCTCCGCTCAGGGCGGGCGAAATCGGAAATGTGGAGGAGCTCCACATCGACCGGGAACCCTCTGGCACCATCCTGACCGGCGAGACTCCCCCACGCCTCCCCCCACGCAAGGGCGAGGTCGAGGGCCCGGTCCGCGTACGGGGAGAAATCCGTGGCCACGACAATCCGTCGGGGCGGGCGGAGGTGCTCCGCTCGAAGAAGCATGACGGGGGTCATCACCTTCGGGAGAAGCCGGGTCGCTGTGCGGGCCGCGGACGACACTCCTTCAGCTGCCTCTCCCGCGGCCCCGGTGGCAGCCGAAGAAAGGATCACCACCGAAGGCGCCGCCGCGCGCACGGCGTGCATGATCGCCTTTACCGGCGCCTCATCGCGGACATGGATGACCGGGGAGGGGCCGTCGAGCCCGGCGGCCCGCGCTGCCTCCTGGATGGCTTCGCCGTCGAGATCCCGGCCCACACCCGGCGCCCCAGGGGCCCCGGAGGAGACGGGTCCGCGGCGGAGCGACCTCGTCACCACCACGTGGAGCGTCCCGGGGAAGGGTGCGAGCAGCGCGGAGGCGGAAGAGAGCGCCTGCGTGATTCCCCTTCCGGACGCCACGGCCACTACCGCGGACTCGGGACGGGAGCTCAGGGGCTCACCTTCCATCGGACGCGGAATCAAGGGTCCGCGGCACCAGAGGCCGGCCGACGCTCTGTATCGGTGAGGGGCCCCATGGGGGGGTGAAATCGACCAGCATGGGCGGACTCCGGACAGGACCGAAGCGGATGGGCATCGCGGCCCTCCGCATCAGACTCGAGCAGGCGGTAGCGGCCGCCCTTCGAGGGGTGGCCGGAACCGTGGGGGTCTGTCAGGAGATGTGGGGCGGGGGGCGGGCCCATCGGTTCCCGGCCAAACCCATGCCCGAGTGGGGCGCTGAGGCGGCGCGGAAGTTCCGTCGGTCCGTCCGGGAGGTCCATTCGGCGGGAGAGCCCGCCGCCTCCGCGTGGCCACGGTCGATGGTCCGCGTGGGAGCACGGCTAGGGGCCCGCACCGAAGGCCCGGTCGAGGGGGCGGGTGTCGCATGATCCGGGCTCGAACCGCGACGCGCCTCCTCCTCGCTCGAGGCACCCGCAACGGACGCCACCGGCATCGCCCCGATCTCGGCCTGCGGCGTGACGGTCCCGAGCCAGGCGAGGACGGGAAGAAGGGCGAGGAGTGGTGCGAGGCGCGTCATGCCGCAATAGAGCGGATCCGCCTCGGGAGGGTCAAGGCGACCAGGCGTGACCCCCCTCCCCTGCAGCAGGCGTTCCAGGGCCAGGGCCCGGCGAGCGGGTCGCCGCCCTGTGGTCTTGGAACTTCCATCGTAATCCATGAAGAGCTGGGTCGTAAGCTTCGAGTTCTCCTTGTGAAGCTGCATCGTAAGAGGGGCCCGTGAAAAGGGCCGGCACGGCGAGTTCGGACAACAGGTACGGAGCGGGCTTCTCGCATCAACGAAGCCATCTGGTCCGCTTGCCTGGACGTTTCCCACTCGAGAACTGAAGTTTCTCGGATGCAGGACTGCGGCCCCCCGGCTGCGAAAGTCCCTTCTGTTCCCATCCCTCGGCTCATTCTCAGGCGACCGCGCTCTCCGCACCCGTTCCTTGGACGAAAATGCAGGTGGATCGGGTTTCCTGCACCATCCGCTGGGCCCACTCGAAGTCGATGTGAGCGGGGAGCCCGAAGAGGTTCACGTCGGCCTGAGGTCCCCGCCCCACGCAGTCGCCCAGCTCCCCAACGAGCGCGTAGACGTCCGACCGGGGGATCCTGGTAAGATCCACGAGCCGGTTCAGCTCGGCCATCACGGGGGCCTTCTCTTCCTCCGTGGCCACGGCCGTTAGGAGTCGCACCCTCCCCTTCCAGTTCTGCTGGAGCCTGTAGGCGAGAAGGAGTTCGAGATCCACCTCGGCCACCCTGTGGCCGTGCTCCCATTCCGGGGTTCTCACCCACACGTTGATGCTGCTCTCGCGACCGATTCCGGCTCGGGGGTGGTCGGCAAAGAGGACCAGCCCGAGCCCGTGGTCCGGTGCCCGCTCCATGACCTCGCGCACCTGGGAGGCACGGTTCTCGTCGTGGGGAAGGCGGAGGAAGACGATGTTGGGCCGAAGGAACGCTCCCCGGAGCGCTCCCATCCCCGCCAGGACTCCGTCGGCATAGCGTCGGGTTTCGATCACGGTCCAGTTGGCGAACACTTCCTCGTCCAGGAAGTGGGTCGCCGCCGTGGCCAGGTCGGCCCCGAGCGCGGCAGCATGCTCACCGGTGGCCACCCCCATGATGTGAAGGGAGCCGCGGGGCGAGGCAAGATCGTGGATGAACCGGAAGGTGCCTCGCAGCTCGTCCGCATCCTCCACCGGGACGAGGAAGCTCGGCTTCCACGCCCGCTCTCCGGGTCCCCGGAGCCGGGTCGCCCGCTTGACCGCCCACTCCGCGATGGCCACGAACATGCCGCTTCGCACGTCGCCGTAGGGCGGATCGATTTCCCGTCGGATGAGGTAGCCGTAGACCGCAACGACCACGGTGAGCGCCACCAGGCTCACCACTGGATTGATGATCAGCATCGCGACCAGGCAGCCCACCAGCCCAACCAGGGGGACGGCCCGGGGGATGGGGAGAAGCGGCCTGAAGCTGACGAGACCCAGGCTCTGCTCGACGAGCACCACGACGTTCACCATGGAATAGGTGATGAGGAAGAACATCGTGATGAGGGGGGCGATGGTGTTGAGCTCGCGGAGGAGAAGAGCCACGGCCACGAGGCCGGCAGTCAGGAAGAGCGCCATGCGGGGCTCCCCGGTCGCGCTCCGCCGGGCCAGTCGATCGCCCCGTGGGATCACCTTGTGAGCGGCAAGCGCCTGCAGGATCCGCGACGCACCGACCAGGGAGACGAGTCCCTGTGTGAAGGTTGCGCCCAGGAGCCCGGCAATCACCGCCGGGGACCAGAGGGCCCGGTCGGCCATCACCTGGTAGTTCGAAACCAGCTCCTCGGGCGGTGCGATGCGGGCGAACCAGTACGCGAAGCCCACATAGACACAGAGGCTCACCCCGATCGCGGCAATGGTTCCCTTCGGGATGCTGTGCCGGGGTGTGGCGAGTTCACCGGACATGTTCGCTCCCGCCATGATTCCCGTGGCGGCCGTGAAGAAGATGGCGAACACCAGCCAGTACGACGTGCCGGCGAACGCGTCCTCAGGTGCCCCCGGGAACGCGCCCCAAAGGCGAAGGGGCTCCTCGAAAGGGTGGATGAAGGCTCCACCAGCGGCCGAAATGAGGGCCACGAGCATGAGCGCGAGCACCACGAACTGAACCCGGAAGGCGAACCGGGCGGACACGGCGGCGGTCCCCACCACGGCCACGAAGAGCCCCAGGTCCACGAAGGCCGCCGGGTGCTCCGGAAAGATGCTCTGCCACCCCTCGCGGAAAGCGAACATGTACAGGACCACGGCGAGGGCCTGCGACAGGTACAGGGGGATGCCGATGCTCCCGGCAATCTCGACCCCGAGGGAGCGCGAGATGATGGAGTAGGCACCTCCGGCTCCGATGCGGATGTTGGTGGTGATGGAGCTGAGGGAAAGACCCGTGGCCCCGGTGATCAGGAAGGCCGTGAGGATGATGAGTACCGCGCCCCCGAACCCGGCATTCCCGACGACCCATCCCTGGCGCAGGAAGAGGATGGCCCCCAGGATCGTGAGGAGGGTCGGAACGAAGACTCCCTCAAAGGTGCCATACCGGCCGGGATGGGATGGGCCTCGGCCGGAGTTCGACGATGAACCCTCTGTCATCAGGTTTCCACGGAGTCGTGGGGAGGTGGCAGGAAATCGGAGCAACAAGCACGACGGACCGCAGGGGGAGGCGGGGTCAGGCGCAGCACGTGATCGGCCCGATGTGGATGCATGACCGCCAGCGCGAGCCCGGAGGAACCGGCGCATGGCCGCTCGGCACTCACTCCTCGTCCTCGCCCGTAAAGATCTCGACCCCCACCTGGCGGATCTGATCGCCCTCCATCTTCATGACCGATAGCTTCAGTTCGCCGGCCTGGAGTTCCGCCCCCTCCTTCAGGCTGTCCCCGAGACGTTCCGTGAGGAGCGATCCCACGGTACGGCCGGGGTCCGGGTCCAGATGGATCCCGTAGAACTCTTCCAGCTCTCCCACCGTGGTGTCGGGGGCGAGGGGCAGTTCGGCGATCATCTCCGGCTCGGAAGCGCTGCCGCGCGCGGAGAACAGTCGATCCACGCTCGGTCGGATACCGGGACGCATGACCACGAAAACGTGGTCCCCGGGCTCGATGGGCGTGCGCCCTCTGGGCGGAATCACTTCCTGGCCGCGCGCGATCATCGCGATGACCGCCGAATCTGGAAGAGCCAGATCCCGTACAAGGCGTCCCGCGACCCAGGAATCAGCCTCCGCCGAGTATTCGACGATGTCGCCGTCCACGTGCTTGAGGGAGGAGATTTCAAGCGTCACCGGGGGGCTCGATCGTTCCTGTTCCCGAACCCCAAGCCAGCGGGCCACGGGTGGGAGCGACCACCCCTGAGTCAGGGCGGAGAGAAGGACGACGAAGAATACAACGTTGAAGATGAGGCTTCCCTCCTCAAGGCCGAGAAGCAGAGGGTACGTGGCCAGGATGACGGGGATGGCACCCTTGAGCCCGGCCCAGGCCATGAAGCCCGACTCCCGTGCCGTGAATCCGAAGGGAAGGATGGAAAGGGCAACGGCCACGGGCCGCGCCACGAACACCAGCACCAGCGCCACCAGGAGACCTTCGAAGGCCACACCCACCAGTTCGCTCGGGCGGGCGAGAAGTCCCAACATCACGAACATCGCGATCTGGGCCAGCCATGCGCCCCCGTCGTGGGCCATGAAGACCCCGCGCTTGAACACGATGTTCGCATTTCCAACCACGAGGCCCGCGAGATAGACCGCGAGGAACCCGCTTCCCCCCAGGAAGGCGGGAAGGCCGTAGGCGAGAAACCCCAGGGCGAGGGTGAACGCTGGGTACAGGCCGGCCGCCTTGAGATCCACCCGGTTCAGAGTCCAGGCGCCGAGCCAGCCGATTCCCGCTCCGCCCGCTGCCCCGATGACGCCCTGCTGGAAGAGGAAGACGCCCATCTCCCACCCCAGGTCCATGGTGCCCGTAAGCACGCCCAGACAACCAAGGGTCAGGAGCACCGCCATGGGGTCGTTCGACCCCGACTCGATTTCAAGTGTCGAAGCGACCCGGGGACGCAGGTGGAGCCCACGTCCGCGCAGCACCGAGAAGACGGCAGCGGCGTCCGTTGATCCGACGATGCTGCCGAGCAGAAGCCCGACGAGTAGCGGGATCCCCAGAATCCAGGAGGCCGCCAGGCCCGTGATTCCCGCGGTGACAACAACCCCCACCGTGGCAAGGGTGACGGCAGGCTTCCAGGCGAGCCGGAAGGACTTCCAGGGGGTCTGGAGTCCTCCATCGAAGAGGATAAGGATCAGCGCGAGCGTTCCGACCGCATGGGCAACCGGGTATTCATCGAAGGCGATCCTCCCGATTCCGTCCTGCCCGGCAAGCATCCCCACCGCCATGAAGATCACGAGGCCCGGGACACCGATCCGGCTGGACAGGGTGTTCGACAGGATGGCCACCATGAGGAGGGAGGCGCCGACGAGGATCAGGGCGTCAACTGCGTACATCATGCCTCAGCTGGGGAGTGGGACAACGACCACCGAACAGGTGACCCGCCGGACCACCTCATGTGCAACGCTCCCGAACACTGCTCGACCAACCGGCCCATTGCCGTGGGTCCCGACGAAAAGCAGGTCCGGTGGAGACTCCGCCACGGCCGCCAGGATGCCTGCGGGGGCGAGCGGTGCCGAGAGGACCCGGCTCGTGAGGCGCAGCTGCGGGGTGGCTTCGGCCTGCCCGAGCAGCCGCGACCGGAGCGCGTCGTAAACCGAGATGATTCTCCGCCCAGGGCGGGCGAAGTCGGAGATGTGGAGGAGTTCCACCTCCACCGGTCCCTCATCCGTTTCTTCCTCCCGTATCCCCGCACCCCATAGACGGGCCCACCTGGTCGCCAGCTCCAGAGCCCTGTCCGCATGCGGGGAAAAGTCCGTCGCCACCACGATTCGGCGGAACGGAAGCTCGGAGCCCTGCCGAAGGACTGCCGTGGGAAGCGATGCCTTGGGGATCACCTTGTTCAGGAACCTAAGCGTGTGGCCGGAAAGAGGCCCCTCCCCGTCCAGGTTCCCGAGGATGATTGCTGCGGGGTCGGCCAATCGAACTGCATCGAGCGTTGCACGTACTCGGTTCTCCAGCCGTACATGAAGGACGACACGGGAAGCCTCGATCCCCACCGCAGAACACGCACGCTGCATCGCGAGTCCGGCAGTGAAACGTCCGGGCTCCAGGGGGTCGGTACTCACCCATGGCAGGCGAAACCGGATCGGAGGCGGCTGGGCATTCACGATGTGGACCTCCCCCTTGAACGCGGTCACGAAGCTCGATGCGGCGGTCAGAAGTGGGGTCAGATTCGGGCCCACCTCGACGCTGACCACCACGGCATCGCGATCCGGACTGGCCTGGGGGGGCATCACGTCCGGCTCTCGCGATCCGAGTCGGGCGGGTCAGCCTCAGGGCCCGAAGTCGGCGGTGGGCTGCCGGGGCGGGTCCCGAAATACACGATGGCTCCACCGAATCCGATCACGAGCAGGAGCGCGAAAATGGAAGCGGGGTCGACTGGGAGATCAGCGAGGATCTCCCGGAAGGTGAGGCCGTCATCCGACAGCACGAGCAGCAGGCCGAAGACGGTGCCTTGTGAAACGGACATGTGGATACTCCGAACAGGACCCCCCGCACGCCGCTGAGCCAAGTTCTCCGGCCCGGGAGACTCCCGTTGGAGCTCGCTTCAACGCGCGGGTGGCACGTGGTAGAGGCGGCCAATCCCTATCGGGATGACCGGCACGATCAAGACTGTTCGGAGTGCTGCGGGGGGGGGCGGGCGAGGAGGTGGGCGCTGGGTGTGAACGAGCGATCCTCGTAAACTGAGGAGAATACGCTGAAGCGCCGGAGAGATGGGTTGGTAGCCGATGCGGCCTGCAGGGACGGCAGGGCCCCACCACTGATGCTGCGGGTCGGGTTCTGCCCCACGGTGCGAAACACCGGGGCCAAACATTGCGCGGGGACAGCATATTCCGCTGCCCCACTGCGCGCTTCGAGTGCGTGGCGTCGCTCGAGGTCGCCCAACCCCTGCGCACCCCCCACGCCCATCGGGGATGGCAGCGAGCCAAGCCCAACGAGGACCAGGGAGAGCAGAGCGAGACAGAAGCGCACCATGCCGGAATAGAGCCGTAGGGCCTGAGGTGCGTCAAGCGCACTGGCCTCCCTGACCCCAGGATCGGGGCACGACCGCGCCTGCGCGAGTTGGCGTGTGCCATCTCCTGCAGTGCTTCCGACACTTCCCAACCCGTCCTGAGCCAGAACGGACCCCAGGGTGCCCGAAGCCGTCCATGGCAGACTTGTGAAGTCCGGCACGGCTGGGGTCAGGAAAGACCAACTCCGCACGATCCGGTTTTCTGGAGGGATCGGGCGCGGCCGTCCCCTCCAGGGCCTCATCGCCGAGATGGGACCCTCCCGGAACGAACCGCGAGACCGAAACCGGCAAGCGCCTGACCCGCACGGCACCCACGACCTCTCGCCGGGATGTGGGAGTCCCTAACCCCCGCGTTACGACAGGGATTTCAGCGGATTACGACACAGCCCCGAAAACCGGTACGACGAAGCTTTCGAAATCACAGTGCGACGAAGCTTTCGAAATCACACCCGATTCCCGCGTCAGACCGCACCCACCATGTCGAAGATCGGCAGGTACATGGCCACGATCATGCCGCCCACG